>CALZHW010000117.1 GCA_945787125.1 uncultured Ectothiorhodospiraceae bacterium | reverse complement strand
GAATAAATAAGTCGTTTAAAAGCTGAACCTGTAACAGGATCTTATTGAGTATACAGCGAATTGACTATGTGGTGTGACTACATCCGTGCAGGCGAAACATAGCGTGTTCAGCGAGGGTTGTTTTTGTTGGGCACGTTACACTTAGCCCAACCTACGCAGAATAAATAATTCTCTGCGTAAGTTAACAGCATTGAGGGACAGTCCACCGCGCTTGGTAATGCTTATTTGACTATAATGTTTTACCATACCGAATCTCCTTAAGTGTGCCACCCTCTCCGCTAGTATCATTACGTTCAGCCCCATCAAGTTTAAACCCAAGAGATTGATAAAACAATCTGGCACGTTCATTTGATTTAAGCACCCACAAAGTCAGCGACTCCCATCGACGTTGTCGGGCTTCATTCATTGCTGTCTTACAAAGAATTTTTCCGTGACCACAGCGCCAAAATTTAGGGTGTACATTCAAGGCAAGAATTTCACCGACCTTCTCCAACGATACATCATCATCGCGAGAGGGTCCAAACACACAAAATCCTGTAAGCTCCGCAGAGTTCTCAATAACTATAGTTGTGCCAGGTCCAGGCTCATTTATCCAGCCCTGCCAATCGGAGGTACGTTCTTCAATGCTTAAACTATTAAGAAATTCAGGCGACATAATTTCTGCATAAGCAGTTTGCCATGCCAAAACATGTATCTCCGCAAGTTTCGATATATCATTTAATTTTGCTTTTCGAATAAACATGCCAAATTTCACCTTGGTCTAATGTCTTTGTCATTGATAACCAGCGATTTGCTGGTTTGTTTGGGTCGTTTATATATGGAGAGCTAGCGACTTACGCAACCCAAACGAAGCTGGAAAATGTCGGCGTTTATCAATCTTTTTATGTGTGAACCACATAGGTTCCTTCAAACTTCACACAGATCTCGGAGTTGCAAGAAATAAATGATTCTAACTTGATTCTGGCTATACCCTTTCTTTTGTACATATCCAAAAATTTATCACATTTTTCTTTTGAATCGAACGAACTTCGAGCCGTTATATCGGTAACAACGGGTTTCAAAAACTTTGTGTTACTTTCCTGGATAACAATATGCCCGGATAAACCATTATCTTTCAACACCAAATGAATCAGCCCCCAACCTGCTAAAACTGATACACAATAAAGGCTCCCACCAAATGCCGTTCTTTTATGATTGATGTTATTCTCCAAAGGAGCTGATACCGTTAATGAGAGATCTTTAAACTTCTCTACTTTGATACCAATTTCTTTAGTTAATGGAATTTCGGTATGTAAAATATTTTGTAATTGATTAATCATTTTTTAAAGCTTCAAATTCATTTCCGATATTATTTTTACACATAATGGCCAAGCTGAGTTGCGCGCGGATCATTCAAATTTATAGTCATCACTTTACTATACCTCATTAACAAAAACTATAAAAGAACCACCCCCCCCCCAGCGTCAACTCCAACTGCTGATTAGACAATTAATGCTTCATCCGTTACAGCAGGTAAAACAGATTCTAATTTATTTTTACTCTTACGTAGTATTAGGATTACTTTTAGATTTAATTTCCTATTTTTATTTTTTATATAAGTACTAATGCATTCAGTCGCATTTGTACCTACGCTTGTAACGCATACTCCATTAACACTCGCCATATCCCTTCGAACATCTAGCTTTACAGCGCTCATCCCAAAGTTTGATGATATTCTCATTCATTGTGTATTTAAATAGTGTAAATCATCGTTACACCTACTAAACTCTGTAGAGGGAGGATCTTCGAATAAATTATCAATATAGGTAGAACCTTTCTGAGAGAATGATTATCACCCAAGCTGTTCAAATAAACATCTGTCTAAAATGATTTTGGGAGGAATTTTATATGCAGATTAGAACTGGAAAACTGTCTAATTTTATAACAAAACTACCTTTTTTCGGGCCGGCAAGTGGCAGTGAAAATAGCGAGCTATCTCGCCAACTAGCAACACAAATATTTGAACCCAATCGCCCCAACCGTCTGTGCGTTACCATTAGTGATATTCACTTGACCGATGGTACTGTTGGGAAACAGAATTTACCGGATTATATTTGGCAAAACTTTTTCGCTCAATTGAAAGATACTTGCAACAATTATAACATCAATGACATTACGTTAATTCTAGATGGAGATGTGCTTGATATAATTCGTAGTGGTTTGTGGGTTAAGAATGGAATATATCCATGGGAGCGAGAACGAGAAGCGGATTTTTCGCGCACCGTCGATGAAATAACTCGCAACATCATCAAGCAGCATAGCTTTTTTTTCTCTCATTTGAAAAACTTTGATACTGAGCTTAAACGACAATGTCCCAGCATTGATAAAACGAATGTTGTTATCCTTTTAGGAAATCACGACAAAGAATTGTTAGCCGTTAATGACTCGCTATCGTATTTTTATGAGCACGGCTTAGGTAAAAAACTGACTGACTTTACACCCACTGAACGCCGCGATATTGGACTGATGTATGGCGATAAGAATTTATTTATGGATGAGAAAACCGCCCCGTATTTTCCTTTCTATTTCGCTGACAAGGGGTTCAGATATTTTACAACTCATGGTCAATGGCGGGATCGAGAAAATTGTCGTGAAATAAAAGCTCAAAATAATCTACCGGGCTGGTCAGTCAGAAATGCATGGCGGGTGGATGACTGGGAGAAACTTAAATTCTCACCTTTTCTACAACCGTGTTTTGGTGACACCGTAGCGGCTGGCGTTTTATCAACATTCATCCATCTTACTAAATCTAAACTGGAAGATGCAGGTGTTTCGACTGCCCGATTGATACGTATTCTTGATGAATTGGACCTTTATCGCCCCTCGTATCTTGCTGCTGAACGAATTCTTAAAGAAACTCAGCGCATGCGAACAATGAAAGCTAATAAGGCAAATATAGAAGCCATCGAAATCATTGAAAACATGCTAAGTCAATGCATTATGGATTGGTTGAGCTGGGATTTTACGTATGAAAGCTCGCCATTATGGCGTCGAATCCTACTCAAAATTATTAGACAGTTTTTGATATTAATGAAAAATATGGAGCAGTTAAGATGGTTAAAATTTTTGGGGAACCGGCTTGAGATAAAAGGTATTGCACAAGCAATGAAAATCATGGCGAAAATCAGTCACTACCAGAAAAAGGGTCTCAGTTTGCGTAAGATGAATAAATTCCCCACATTTTTACCACCATTCAGTGATAATGGATTTCAAATTCATGGGGAGGGACATACTCACAGGCCTTTACAAGAAGAAGTGAACTTATCCAAAGTCACCAATCAGACCTATATCAATTTTGGAACCTGGCGAGATCAAATTGTGCCAAGAAAAAACCAGGGTTATCGACGCCACAGCGTACTTCGTGCATTTAGCATTTTTGACCTACAGGCTAAAGACTCTGAAAAAAGCGAATCTAATCGCCAGTTCGCCTATAACACAGAAGATATAATTATCTGGAATGATGAATTAGACAATATTGAAAAGTCGAATCCTGATGGGAGTTATATCACTTTTTAATTTTCGCAAGTTGCGCGCTTTAAACTGGAGGGGCGAGTTGTTTTAGGAAACAACTCGCCCAACTTCTGACTATTTACTTTTGTGTAACAACGGTATCCGCAGAATTATTAATTTCGCTAAGCAATTTCAAGCTGGCAATCTCTTGCTTTCCACTGATGCCGGGCAGCATATCAAAGTGTTGCAAAACAAATAGGATAGATGCGATAACCAAGGCGCTGGCAACAAAGCGCAGTCGATCGATCGCTGGTGAATCAGGCTTTTTTTTCTCAATTCGACTGATGATTTTTACGATGGATTCTTCGCGTTTTTTGCGTAATTCTTCAGGAAAATTTACGTGCAAGTCATTCGGTGAAGAATGTAACAGTGTAGATTCAATATTGGCTGGCTGTCGCGTAGACGTAGATTTGATGCCTTTTGATTTATTGGCAGATCTTACGGAGGCAAAATATTCAAGCGTTTTTGGCCCAATTTCTTCTTCAAAAAAAATATCCAAGTCGAAAGCATCTACCTGTTGCTGTTGCTCGATGGTTATCGACTCTTCAGGGTTATCTTTTGTTGGTATCGATGATTGCAATGACATTTTTAAATACGGCGTCCCTTGCCTGTTGTTAAAATACAGGGGTTAGATTACAGAGTATTGCGACTAATCCTCATATTTTAGTATATTTTCCGACCACTCCAGTACTGAACGTACTCGCGGCGAAACAAGTAACAATGCATCATTATAATTCACCCAACAATACTCTTCATGCTCAGCTCTGCCAATCTCCGGATTTATTGGTAAATCGACTTCTTCTTGCTGGGTTTCGGCGATGTAATAGCGTGCCACTTTACCCTGCCCATACGGCCCGGTCTCACGGTACTCAAGACCCCATTTGAAATTAAGCTCAGTAATTGTTGTTTCTTCTGTGACTTCACGTTTTGCGCCATCCAGGGCTTCCTCTCCCGCCTCTACAACGCCTTTCGGGAAGTCCCAATGGTTAAACGCACGCAACAGTAAGTATTTGAAACCTGTGTCATTTTTTCTGACAACAACGACACCAGCAGATAATACTTTGGCTTTCATACCAAAATCCTTTTGTACATTCTTATATAACTAACTAGCGACGAATTTGCAAGCAAGCTTAAGGTTTTAATCACTAAAGTTCGATCAACGAGCACTCGATAGATAAAACTAGCCCGGATATTTCATGAATTATCCGAGCTAGATTCCCGAACTACCTAAACGTTAATAGCTTGGCGTTTTACTTTAACCATAGGTAGATATTCTGCTTAGTGTAACTTATAACGAGTCAAAGCGCATTGCTTAGTCAAAAAACACAATACATTTTTCGACCAATAATTATCAGCTTGACTGTAATATTGTTGATTTCGGGCTTATATGCCAAAGCCGTGTTTTCTCCGTTTGAAGGCATTATGTATGATTGGCTGATGAGCGAAACGCGGGCTGATTTATCGACGCATGAAGATGTTGCGATAATCATCATCGACGATGCCTCTCTGAGTGCAATGGATAACTATGCCGGACGCTGGCCCTGGCCGCGTTTTGTCTATGCGGATTTGCTGGAGTTTCTCGCCATGGCGAATCCAAAAGGTATCATGTTCGATACAACGTTCACTGAAAAACATACCTTTAATGCCGATGATGGAGAGACAATTAATCAAGCTGATCAAGAGCTGGTTAACGCGGTTGCGTCTTATCCCTCTGTTTACCAGGCAGTGCGTTTTGTATTTGACAGCCTAGCTGCTGATGAGTCTCAAAATGTCACACTGAATAAAGCCCTGCCTACAGGTGTTGAGCAACGATTTTCGATTCAACATCGTCAGCTCTACGAAGATAGCCTGAAAATTAAGGTCGATGGCCTTCAAGCACCGGCCAATAATAACTATTACTTACCTTTCCCGGAGTTGCTGAATGCTGCTCAAGGAATCGGCGTTGTAGAAGTTCAAGCTGACAAGGACAGCGTTTATCGTCGCGCACGTTTATTCCACAACTATCAAGACCTATTCTTTCCTGGACTATCGATTACAGCCCTCATTGATCAGCAGCAACCTAAAGTAATAGAGCGTATTGGTAATTTCATAACCTTGGACGAAACACGCATTCCGGTCGATAATGAAGAAAAAGTGCTCATCAATTATTATGGTAAATTTAACACCTATTCTTTCAGTGGCATCATCGCCTCACTCGCGAATATTCAAGCTGGAAATTTGGAAAGCCTACTGATAGATCCCGCTGAGTTTGACAATAAATATGTTTTCATTGGTGCAAGCGCATCAGGTCTCAATGACTTAAAAAACACGCCCATTGATGCACGTTTACCCGGCGTCATGATCCATGCGTCAATCGCCAGCAATGTATTGAATGATGAATTTCTAACCCCTCCAAATGCGCCAATCTCATACACATTGATCATTTTGTTTTCACTAACAACTGTCTTGTGCGTTTTGTTTATCAAACAAGCGGTTCTGAAAAATGGCATACCACTCGCCATCGCCATAGGTTACATGGCATTCACCTATTTTATGTTCGAGCAAAATGTAGTGTTTGAACTCGTGGCGCCTCTCACAGCACTTGCATTAAGCTGGGTTGTTTCTTTCTCGGCTTTGGTACTTATGGAAGGCCGGGAAAAACGCAAGTTTAAAAAAATGATGTCACAATATCTTTCACCTGCCGTACTACGTACTGCAGTTGATAACCACGAAGAATTTGTTAAAGCAGAAGTGGGTAGTCAAGAAAATCTTAGCATCTTATTTTCTGACATTAGAAACTTTACAAATCTGTCTGAAAAACTGCAAGCTGAACAAGTTGTCGAGATCTTAAATTACTATTTTTCATCAATGACAGACTCCATTTTTCACTATGAAGGTACAATCGATAAATTTATTGGTGACGCCATCATGGCCTTTTGGGGAGCGCCAATTAAAACCGCAGATCACGCTGAAAAAGCCACACGTTCAGCGATTGATATGGTAAGACGGCTGGAGGAAGTAAACCAATGGTTAATAGCCAAAAATCTGGAACCCATTGCTATCGGAATCGGCATACATACTGGCGATGCCATACTCGGCAATATTGGCTCAGAAAATAAATTAGATTATACCATCATCGGTGACAACGTTAACCTGGCTTCACGGATTGAAGGCCTAACCAAACACTACGGTACAACGATACTGATTACAGAAGATACATATTCTCAGTTAGTAAACCCAATCCCCTGCTTTGTTGCTGACCTAGTGGCGGTTAAAGGTAAAAAGAAACCCATTAAAGTTTTCCAACCACTCATACTGCCTGAAGACCCTGATGAAGATATTGTAGCGAAAGCTCACGCTTTACAAAAAATCAATGAAACGATGTTTGAACACTATCTCAAACAAGAATGGCAGCAAGCGTTAGCCGAGTTAACACAACTGCCTAAAGATCCGCTACACAACAATTTTCGCCAACGCTGTAGAGCAAACCTTAACAAACCCACCTTAGAAAACTGGGATGGGGTTCACACTATGACATCAAAATAGCGCTTCTCAATTCATGTTTAAACAACAAATGCAATAAATACAACAACTTAATTATAAACATAGGCTTTGATCAGACTAAAGATACTCTCGGGAAACACGATATCAATAACACGATAAACGAAATCTAAAAGATTGAGAAATTTATGAAAAAAGCGCTACTCTTGCTAATGTTGTTGATGATAGTACTCCCCTCTTTTGCTTCAGCTGAAGAATATTTATATGTTATGAGTAAGCGCGCTAAGCTGCTATCAGACCCAGTGTTTGGCTCGAAAACCATTGATAACCTCAGCAAGGGCGAAAAAATGGTTAACCTGGAGAAACAAAATAACTGGTTCAAAGTAGAATATGCTGGCAGTGTTGGTTGGGTATCACGCTTATCGGTATCAGCCCACCCTCCACTAAAACGTTCACGCCGTATAGCCAGCAATGATAACAAATTACAAGAAAACTCACGTCGGCGCGCTAGTACAGTATCAACCACAGCAGCAGTGCGTGGCCTGAAAGAGGTAGAACGCTCTCGTTTGAATGAAAAAAATACGATGGATTTTGCTGCGGTAGCTAGAATGGAAAGCCTCATAATACCTGATGCTGAAGTTTATGCTTTCTCAGACGATATATCACATTAGGAACCTGTCCGAGAATGGGAACCGAAGCGAGGCAGCAGTTGCCGAGCAGGCTCTCCATTCTCGGACAGTCTCATAAACTTCAATCACTACAGCGAAGGGACTCGCATGAACATTCGATTTTCCTCACTCACTATCCTTCTACTTTCATTGCTAAATGGGCAGACACTGCAGGCTGAAGACAATTTTCGGCTGCGTGTACATCAAACAGAGGTTAATACCAATACTGCTGAAGATGTGGAAGCAGAAATTCAATTTGGCAAAAACATTGCCGCGAGAATCCTTGGTCAATTTAACTCCATTAAAGACGTTGATTTGATTCGCTATGTCAATCTGGTAGGGAAAACTCTAGCCTTTAACGCGAGCCGAGACGACATTAACTTTCATTTTACCGTATTAGATGCAGATTTCATTAACGCATATTCTGCACCGGGCGGTTACATATTCATAACCCGCGGCGCCATAGAAATGATGAGCGACGAAGCAGAATTAGCCGCTGTACTTGCACATGAAATAGCGCATATAACTGAAAAACATATTGTCAAAGAATTCAAAATAAAAGGTACTGAAAAAAATGCAACTGCTGGTCTAAGTC
This sequence comes from uncultured Ectothiorhodospiraceae bacterium, assembly GCA_945787125.1. Lineage (GTDB taxonomy): Bacteria > Pseudomonadota > Gammaproteobacteria > S012-40 > S012-40 > CALZHW01. Next base: position 2,997 of record CALZHW010000117.1, on the reverse strand, counting down.
AATTGCTTGGCAGCGCATCCAGCTCCGCCAAGGTGGCTTTTTCTAAAGCGGTGGATAACGCCATCAATATGTTATTGCAAACAGGTTACAAGCAAGCCGATGAATTAGAGGCAGATCACACCGCTTTGTTTTTGATGGCCGCCAGTGGTTATGATCCTGTGGCATTGCCACGCTTAATGACAAAAATCAAAACAATGAGCAAAAACGCCGATTCTATTACACATAAAAGCACCCATCCACCGACAGATTCACGTATAGCCAGGTTGCAAGAAATTGTACAGCAGCAAGGTTTTGATAAACTGCAATTCCCTATAGGATCCGTCAGGTTTGCTAAACATGCCATTAACTAGCAAAAACCGCTGTACAATATCTAAAGGGCTTTTTATCTTACTGTTTTTCACCAGCCTGGGTTCACCTCTGCAAGCCGATGAATTTCATTACAACAACATGCTAATTGGTAATCGCGCATCGGGGTTGGCCGGCGCTTACGTGTCAATTTCAGATGATCCATCTGGCCTTTACTACAACCCGGCTGGGGTCGTTTACTCCAGTGCCACTAACATTTCGGCCAATATGAATGCCTTCAATATTTCCCGAACCGAATACAAAAATGCACTAGGCGGTAAATCTTGGATTCGCACCTCAAGTGCTTTAGTACCAAATTTTTTTGGTATAACGCAACCTCTCGGCCCAGGTACACTGGGTTTTTCCTATGCGGTTACTGAATCGCTGCTGGAAGACCAGGATCAAACCTTTTACGACATCCCTGCCACCGGCACTCAATTTAATATTAATTTTAATAATCAAGATAACACCAGTAACATTGGCCCATCATATGCCTTACCCGTTTCCGATAAACTATCGATTGGCTTAACGTTATATGGCACTATTCGGCGGCAGGAGAAAATATTTAACCAAAGTTTTGATTTCCCTAACGAACAAATAATTGTCAATGAAAGCACCGGCGAAACCACTGATGTTAATCATTTTCACATAGAAAATATGTATATAACCCTCTCGGAATATGGCATACAACCCATTTTCGGCATCATGTACAGCCCTTTCAGTGATGTATCATTCGGCGCAACAATAAGTAAGCTATTTTTACTCAATTCGTCTTACGATGACCAATTCACAGTCGCTTCTACATTCTGTGATGATGCTACCAAGAATTTTAGATGTGATAACGCGCATTTTTTACGGACCACAACACAATCCGCATTAAAGCGAAAAACACCTTGGCAAATCAATCTAGGTGCAACCTGGTTTGTTAATAGTCGCCTATTACTCACGGGTAGTGCCTGGATCTACGAGGCGATTAATCAGACTAACAAACCACTCATTAATATCGCCAGCGGTATTGAATATTACCTCACGGAAAAATTCGCAGTAAGGTTGGGCGCCTACACCAATATGGCTAACACCCCTGAATTAAAAGAAAATGCCAATAATTTCTACAATGAGCATATTAATATTTTCGGCGGAACAATAAGCCTAAGCCATTTCAGCCGAACGTCGACAATCTCTTTTGGCGCCGCAGGGAGTTATGGTGTGGGTCAAGCACAAGTGTTAGATACCTCCACGAGCATTCAAGAGGTTGAATATCGAGGATTGTCGCTGTTTATCTCGGCAAGCAATGCTTATTAACAGGTTTCACTAAAATCACTCAAATGATTGCTTGAATTTACGCATATCCCGGCGATCTTTCTTGTTTGGCCGTCCCAAAGCTCGGTCAACCTCTGGTGCGGATTTCATTAACGCCTTGTGCGCTTCAAGTTTGGCAAGACTTTCTTCTGTTTCTTCATACAGACTTTGTGCAATCGTGGCGGATGCTCGACGGTCATGTAAGGCTTTAATGATGACGGTTTTCTCAATTTGACCGAGGGTCACACTCACGCTCATGCCGATCGCTATTTTACGCCCTGGTTTCACCCGCTGACCATCAATATGCACCCGCCCGCCTGCGATGGCTTCGGTACACATGCTGCGCGTTTTAAAAAAACGGGCAGCCCATAACCATTTATCTAATCGTAGATTTTCCATGTTTTCCTGTATTGCTATTATTACCTAAATCCTGCAAGTGCTCGCACCTACTCAGCACAAGCTCTACGAATCAATATCTTGCACTGCGCAAGTACGATCACTTGCAGGATCTAGGTATTACCTATAATCCGGAAGTACTTATCTTAGAACACTAACAATACGCACTAGCCATTTATCAGAAATAACAATTAACACCGAGAGTAAGTTATAATTCTAGACCAAATATTTTATTCAAGGTTATGTTGTGGGCACTGAAATAGAAAGAAAATATACCTTAAAAAATCAACAATGGCGAAATAATGTTGAGCACAGTGAAAGAATGGTGCAAGGTTATCTCGCCGGGAATGCGCGCGCATCAGTGAGAATTCGTATTATCGGTGATAAAGCCAATTTAAACATCAAAAGTGCCACGCTGGGGATTTTTCGCCAAGAGTATGAATATGCCTTACCCCTGAACGATGCGGAAAAAATGCTCAATGAATTATGTGAAAAGCCATTGATCGACAAAGTACGGCATTATGTCTACTTTTCGGGTAAAAAATGGGAAATTGATGTGTTTTCCGGCGAAAACGAAGGGTTAGTTGTCGCTGAAGTCGAATTAAATGACATAAACGAAGCCATTGATTTACCAGATTGGGTTGAAAAAGAAGTTTCACAAGACACGCGTTATTATAATGTTAGCCTTGTTAAGCACCCGTTCAAAAACTGGTAACAAATCTGCATGTCTAAGGATTTAACCTCAATATGTATCAAACCATGCTAAATCGTTTACTGGTCATTTTTATTACACTCAGTATCACAGCCTGTGCAGAACCAATCTCTGATAAAGTTCGCTTTGGCCTCGCCAGTATGCCATCCAATATGGATCCAGGTTTTGCGACGGACGCTGCCTCCAGTCGTATCGGTCGATTGCTGTATCAGCGATTGGTCGATTTTGACGACAGCAAACAAGCC
>CALZHW010000116.1 GCA_945787125.1 uncultured Ectothiorhodospiraceae bacterium | reverse complement strand
TCTCAAAAAACAATTGATGCCGGAGAGCAGACGGAAAAGACGAAAGTATTAATTTGAAACTAGGAGTTGTATCTTAACTTTCATGGAAATTGGTCTTGACAATGGGGAGTACCATATAGACCACCTTTTTGCAAGAATCCAAAAGTATCCTAATGGTTATTCTGCTGGCAAATGCAATTAATCACCTATATAACGAAATTTATTTATTAATATTTCAATAAAAAAACCGCCGATTAGGCGGTTTTTTTATTTCAAGCAAGGGCCAATTAGATGGCAATTCTCTTATTTAACAAAGATGGTCGTGTAATCACCGGGATTTACTACGGGAATATTGGCATTAAAAGCAATATTTATATCAGCGATGATGCGATTTGCAATAACGGCATAACCTCGTGCGGTTGGGTGAATGCCATCAAGTGAGAAGGCGCCGCCGCTGGCGTATTCCGCATCGATGAAACCTGTTCCATAGTCAATGCCAGTGGTGCTGAGTTCTGCCACAATTGCCGCGGCATCAACGAATAACAAGTTATCGTTGGCGTCTGCGGCGGCTTTGATGCTGGCATTAAAAGCGAGTCTTGCGGTATCAATGGTGTCTATTTCTGAAGGAATTAAAACATCGCCGTCTTCTAAGGGAACCCCCACACCCCAAGCAGAGTTCGGGTTGCTAGTATCAGCAAGGGTGCCAATTTTTGAACTGGCTGGCAGCACTAGTAGATCAGCTGCAGTAGCTTGCCGCATGTTGGTGAGCGCTGCATTAGTTCCAGTTAGGTCTGTTAAGTCTTCATCTAAAATTACAACTGCATTTTTTCCTGCTGCAAAAGTTATGGTTCTCTTGGTAACCTCAGCAGGGTTTCCTACTAAAAGCTGGGCAACGCCTGCATTGTATGCAGCATAGGCAGCATTCAGTGCATCGGCGGTTACTTGATCCAATGGTACGGCATTATACGGCACTGTTGTGAAATGAGGGATAGTACTAACATCAGGGAGATTGAGTAAAACGCCTTTTACATCTGCATTCGCCGTAGTAAATGCACCTACCATCTGGGTGTAAACACCAGCGAAATAGGTAGGGTCGGTGATGTCGTCAGAGCCGTATGTCGTTGGATCAGGGTTTCCGGTTCGATCAATGCCAATGCCACCTGAGGTTGCATAAGCAAGTATGTCATTATTGCCTGCCCACATAATAAAAAGTGAGGGTATCTGTGAGGCTGAATCGGTTATCATTGAAGCATTTGTTGCTGAAGCGAATCGTACAAAGTAGGGGTTCGCAGTGCCGAGGGCTAAACCCGCTGGGTCACCATAACTGTCTGAACCCATATGGAATAATTTCGCACCAGGTACTCCCATGTTATTAAATGCGGCGGTATAAATATTAGAAAGAGTCGTAGTTGGTGTGCCCGCGATGATTTCAGGGCCTATAGGATCAAGATCAGCAGGTGGATTTTTCGGTGTTGCGTTCAGAACTAGTCTGGCATCACGGTCAGCATCACCTCCATCAATAATCAAACCGCCAAGGTTGTCACTCACTAGCGGTTGAGTGAATTCTCCGCCACCCACTTTTGCAAACTGCTGGGCAAGTATCGCCGGATAGGAGTTTTCCTGACCCTTCAGGTAAAGTGCGCCATCGGCAAAACCTGCTGTTAAGGAGTCACCAATGCTAACGAATTTACTGAAGTCAGCATTGCCGTTACTGTAGTCACTATCACCGACAGGGTTGTCAAAATTATTATCGCAGGCTGAAATAACCGCACAGGAAAGAACCACTCCTGCGATTTTGTTAAAATTGTTTTTCATGGGCATCATTTTTTGTTATCTCAATATTTGTAGTTTAAACCAAAACCGAAGGCTGTTACGGAGGTTTTGTACTCTCCACCGAAAGAGGAATCTTGGGTTGATGGGTCTGTGTCATGACCAACAAAATCAAAGGAGCCTTTGAACTCGTCGAACATTAGGTAGAGAAAAGACAGATCCACACCCAGACGTTTTGATACTTGATAACTGGCACCCAGCGTCAAGCCTATCGAATCATTACGTGCCGTTTCAGGAACATAATAGCCATCACTGATTGGCGAGTCATCAAAATAAGCACCGCCGCGAATAGTCAGCGTATTGGTCGCTTTATGTTGAACGCCCACGCGGAAGATGTTGGCATCACTAAAATTTCTAGGGTTTAATGATGGGGGGGCACTGTTGTTAAATTTTACATCCAGTTTGTCATAGGCACCCCAGAAAGTGCGATTAATATCAAATGCTAATACTGTGCTGGCATTTACAACATATGAAGCACCCAGCGTTAACTCAGCGGGTAATACCATGTCAGCGTCAAAGGTTGTGTCAGCATATCCAGCTTGCATGGAGCTAGGGATATTTTCAAAATCTGCCTTTTCATCTCTTGCTTTCATGTCTATTTTCGACCGATAACTAATGCCTAAGGAGAGTGGTTTTATAGGCTGGGCTAAAAAACCGATGTTATATCCCCATGCATGGATGTTGGATCCTTTGACGGTTACATTTGCCCGATCACCATTTTCATCAACCAGTGCTGAGCTAAGATTGCGATTAAAATCAACCGCTCCGTTGGCGTAAACTGGGCCGAAACCTACACTATATTTATCATTAAATTTGTAAGATACTGTCGGTTGAACGTAAATCGCTCTGAGCATTATGTCATTAACAACGTGTGAACCCGCCCAGTCTTTCTCCCATTCAACTGAGTTCCCATAGGGTGTGTATATACCCAAACCATATGAAATTTTTTCGTTGTGTTTTCTTGTGTAATAGATATTAAACGGCATGCCGATGGGGTTGTCTGTTTCTGCCGCAACATTGCTTGTTACATTTTGAAACTTGGTTTTGCTGTTTACTAATGTTAGGCCTGCAATGAAGTTATTATTCTCTGCAAGGAATGACATACCTGCAGGATTAAAAAATACGACTTCAGCGCTATCCGTTAAGGCAACACCGGTATGTCCCATACCCGCTGCATTTTGCCCTTGCAGTGCTACGCGATAGCCTCCTGCAAAAGCACTGGTCGATAGACATGCACTAGCAATTATCAAGATTTTTATTTTCATATGTTTACTTTCATTGTAATTAAAAATTTATGAGCCGATTGATCTTTGTCTGTTCGATATCACTAATCTATTTTTTCGTAAGTGAATATGAGTAACGATACTAGAGCACTGATATATTTGCAACGTTGATTGCGATGGGCAAAATAACAGCTTAGTAAGAGGAGTATAGACCACCTCTTTGCAAGAATCCAAAATGTATTTTACTGGCAAAATAACGATGACTAGATTGGATGAGATCAATTTGTTGCTGCAGTTTGTCATTGAGCATGTCAATGTAATTATTTCACATGTTTTTGGGTGATTTGTTAACAGAGATAAATTCACATAAAAATTAAGCTTCTTAGGGAATCCATCAAATTCAGAAATGGACAATTTTTCCACCACCTTTATAGAGGCTCCCGATGAAGACATACATTAAAATTATACCTTCATTTATTTTGGTGACAATTGTTGTCAGTGTTACAATAACGGTTAATGCAGAAACATTATTAAAACATAATGAATCATTTTTACAATATCGCAGCTCAATAAGAAATATTGACTTAAGTGGTTTACAACTATCTTTTAAATCTTCAGCAGCGAATTCCACTCTTACCAAATCCTCATATGAAGATATGTTTAATCTCATATATTCTGCACCCCTTGATTTGCAAAAAAACCGGTGCGTCCGGCAGTCAATGAAATCCCCAAAATATTTGTAATTTTTAAATCATTTAAACTCGATAAACCCAAGCCGACACCTGAGAATAAGCCATCTAAACTTCATCCGCTTATACAGTAGTGGTTAGAAAAACGCGAGTCACTTGAGGAAGAGATTCTTATTATGTCGTTCTAGGACAGTTTAACAATCCCTCGTTTCCCTAATCCCAATGAGTCACTACTGCGAGATGCTGAAGAGAACAAAGCTGTCATGCTAGAAACTCAGGTAATGATTCGATACCTGAAAAATCAACGGAAAAAACATCAAAAAAAACTGTTGAGACCTTACATGGCCGGTACGGTGTTGCCGTCATCGAAAGCCTTTGAAAAAGCAATTGCTATTGCTGATCGTGTGATCACTGCAGAAATGCAAGGCGGCGGAAATTTTAATAGTGCAATCAGTACATAAACAACTCCCTAGTTGATGCATTCGAGTCTCCTTTCGTAGATATGAATATCCGTTAATGATAGGGTATATGGACTAAGCAACTGCTATTATCCTAAGATCATTAGTTGGATAACATGTTATACGCATCATAGTTTATTTGCCCGGTGAGTGAAGCTGGGATAATCGAGATCAATCAATGTTATCAAATACTTATCCGAGTTTGTAAGCGCTCAATTAGTGAATTTAGGATTGTTGCCAATACTGGTTCTTATCTTTCAATGTTAAATGTTAGATTATTTTTCCGATGAATGATCAAAATGTAACACAATTATTGCAGGATTTGCGTGCGGGTGACCAATACGCTGCTGAGATACTTGTGCCTAAAGTTTATAACAGTTTGAATAAACTGGCAGGGCAATTGATGCGCGGTGAACGCCATGATCACACCTTGCAAGCTACGGCGATGGTCAATGAGTGTTATTTGCAACTTGTTGATATGCCGGTTGAGTGGCAAAGCCGTGCGCATTTTTTTGCCATTGCGGTCAGACAAATGCGTCGTATTCTGGTTGATTATGCGCGAGCACGACGCAGTCAGAAACGAGGTGGAGACCAACAAAGGCAGACGTTGGATGACGTGTTGATTATTGCGCCGGAGTTGGATGTCAGTATCTTGGATCTTGATAAGGCATTGAGCAATCTCTCTGAATTTGACGATCGAAAATCTCAGGTTGTTGAACTGCATTTTTTTGGTGGCCTAACATATGATGAAATCGCTGAGGCACTGAATATTTCAGCCGCTACCGTTGATCGAGAATTGCGCCTGGCAAAGGCTTGGTTGTATAGGAAGCTTGGATCAAATGATTGAGTTAAACCATTTTGATAATTATTCCAACTGCGGATTTTAGGGATTATGAAAAAACAACGCATAGCAATCATAGGTGGTGGTGTATCGGGTTTAGCGATGGCCTACAATCTACTTGACGCCAAGCACGATTTTAATTGTGAGATTGATATATACGAAGCGAGTGATTTTCTTGGTGGTAATGCTGATACCGCAAATGTTGATCTGGGTGAAATAAAGGATCCTTTTTTAGCACAGGCGGTTACTGCAGTGCCGAATGCTAAGCCGCATCTCATTCGCAAAGCGGATTTAGGGGTTGATGATTTTAACTTGGAAACCTATACGAAAATCGTCGGAATTATGCAGGAAATCGGTTTTACTGATTATCGTCCACTTGAAGATACAGCCAGTTTTTTCACACTGGATGGTTCTAAAGTACTAACAGCCGATGGAGATTTACTGCATGGCACAAGCGATCCGAAGATTGCAATAAGTGAGGCGCTGAATTCAACATATAATAGTTTTATGGCGGCAGCAGCGAAGGCAATTACTGATCACTCAGCAAAATATCACTCCTATACTGTTGGGCAGTTTGTCGCAGAATACAGTGAACACTTAACAGATGATGATAATTTGTTTATTGAAATGCGTGACTGCTTTCTCTATCCACGCATTAATGCCATGTATTTTGTTGATGATATTACTGGACCATCAGGTATGCCGTTGCGTGCAGTGATGCGTTATTACATTATTCAGGAAGGTTATAATCCTGATCACTCGCCTCAGCCTAGGCGCAATTATTTTCTTGATGGTGCGCAAGCCTGGATTGATAAACTGGCTAATTACTTGTTGAATAAATATGCCGGACAGCTAAAGATATTTTATAATGCGCAGGCCAGTGTATTGGTGGAAGAAAACCGGGTGTCAATTTCAGTGCCACCAAAAAGAGGGGCTATGGGGCTGGCAAATATTGAGGCCTATGATAAAGTTGTGATGGCCTGTCATGCTGATGATGCGTTGCGGGCAATCAAACAGGGTTTGGGTCAGCCGCTAACTAATGTCTTAGATAAAGTGCGTTATACCAGCAGTATTGCCATTGCGCATACGTTTGCCGGAGTATTACCACCGGACAAAAATGCCTGGCGTACCTACAATGTATTAATTCGCAATGGACAGGCGATTCACCCTTACTCAATGACGTATGTGATGAATCGTCATCGCAATGATGCCGCAGTCTGGTATGAAAAAAACGAGCATGGTATACCCATAATGAAGACCACAAAATATAACAAGGCAGGAATGCCGCAATATTTTGTTACGCTAAATCCCTGTGTACCAATTCCTGACGAATATGTCCTAAAAACACCGAAAGATGAACAACGTAAACCTGCTGGTTATTTCAAAAACTTCACAGAAAACGAAGAAAAGTTGCCCGGTTGGCAACTTATGATAGAAGCAGCAGGGGGAGGACAGCCTGTGATTGGCTGGTTTAAGCATAATGTCCTGAATTTTGATTGTCTTGATGCACAGCAAGAATTAAAAGCACTGCAAGGTGGTGCTTTTCAAAACTTGTATTTTACGGGTGGCTGGACCAATGGCGCTGGATTGCACGAGGAATGTTGGGAAGTGGCTAAAGAAGTTGCAGTGGAGATTATCAAACAGCAATCTCTGCAGGAAAAAAGTCAACTTGCTATAGAGTCTGACGTTACGTGCTAATCGCATTGTTATTTCGTGAGTCAGTACTTGTTGAGAGCCTGATCAATGAGATTGACTCGAGCATGAAAACCGATTTGTTGAGCCTGTTCTTTTAGAATATTGAGTTCATTTATAAGCCCCTGACTGTGCGGCATCTTGCCTGCAATAGCCAGGGTGCGTCCCCATTGAATATGAAATATTGCCCATGGATTGGGTTCCTGATAGGTATACGCTTCTAACACGTTCGCATAATGCTCAGCGGTATCCCAGTTTGCCGAGAGCAGTGAAACCTCAATAGCCGCGCGATAGAATTGGTAATAGTTGTGACCGACACAGCCCTGTTGTAATAGTGTAGCGCCTTCTGCTAATGCTGAATCGCGTTGTTTTGAGTGGCTGGTCGCGAGAGCAATGGTTCCCAGTATCCAGGGGCCAATAAATTTTAACCCCATTGCTCGTGTAATTTGCATGGCTTGTTCAGCGACCAACAAAGCTTTTGGTTTTTGGTTCTGAGCGATGAGGATACGCGCCTTGCTTTCATTGAGAAAAGGTTCGAAGCGCTTTGCCCCCAATTTTTCGGTTAGCTCCAATGCTTGTTGCACCTGTTGCATGGCACTATCAAGTTTTTCTTGATCTAGCAAAATCCAGCTTGCAGTAAGGCGTGAAACGATCTCCGCGCGCACATGCCCCACTTGATGAGCTGCACTCGCTGAATCCAGTGAATCTCGTAAAGCATCATCGAGTTCATTTAAATAAATTTGCACGGTACCCAGCATAAAGCGATTAGCCGCTTCTATTCTAGCCAAGCCAAATTGATCACATAACGCCAGGCATTGTGTGAAGTAGTCATACGCACTGAGCATATGCCCAGCGGCATACTCCGCGTCGCCTAGTCCGCTTAATGCTTGTGCCTGGTGGCGCGGCGAGTCCGCTTGTTGCGCAACTTGAAGGGCAGTTTGATGTTCATTGCGACAGGTCTGAATGTCACCGCGCGGAAAAAAAAGATTACCTCGCTGATAGTGAATTTGCGCTAACTCTGTCATTAATTCATGAGCTTGTGCCGCTGTCTCTGCTTTGTTCAGTGCGGCAAGTGCATTGTCGTGTTCATCGTTGATGTCATAACCCTGGGCTAAACCGATCCACGCGCGGCAACGTTGCTTGTCATTTGAGGCAGCTTGCAGAGAATGTAAAAAAGCCTCGGCAGCTGCCGTGATTTCTCCCATGTCTGTCAATACATCACCTAAAAGCACATAGAATAGGTATAACTGGTTTACATCTGTTGTAATTTGAATGGCTCGTTGAATTAGACGTATAGCTACATCAAAATGATATTGTTGTTTTTGTTCTTCAGCCGCTGCTAAATAAGCATCCGCCGCCGCAGGCGAGTTAGCTCGATCAAGATGTTCAGCGGTAAGAGACTTGTCGCGTTCGGTAAACCAGTTAGCCGCACGGTTATGCAGTTCTTGTTTATGAGGAACTAAAATAGAAGCGTAGATACCTTCATGTATTAGTGCGTGATTAAACAGAAAATCATTGCCGCGTAGCTGCGCTAGCTGGTGTTGTACCAGGCGTTGACAATCGTAGTAAGGATCGTTTAACAAGAAACGCAGCTGTTCTGCAGTAAATCGTTGACCAATAATGGATGCAGCGCGAGCTGCATGTCGATCTGCAATCGCCAGTTTGTCCAATTGTGATTGTACTAGGCTCTGCAAGGAGGAGGGCAGTTGCGATGGGTCATTAATATTTGTGGTATTTCGAATTAATTGTTCAAGGAACAGCGGGTTGCCCTGAGCCCGTTGTATGATTGCTGTAAGATGATTATTATCATTACCCGCTAGAGATTTTGCCATTTTGCGGGAATCCTCTTTGTGCAAAGCGGCAAGGTAAAATGAAATCAGCGGTGTATTCTCCATTCTATTGCGCCAGGCGGGTGTTAATGGTTCATTCTCAGGTCGTGTAGTCAGTAATAGGATAACGGGTACGTCTTGAATGCTGGCCGCAATATGGACGATGCAGTCCAGTGTATTGATGTCAGCCCAATGCAGGTCTTCAAATAAAATCAACAGAGGTTGTTGTTGTGCATTATTGCGAATAATCGACTTCACGACATCTTGCATACTTTGCATGCGGGCGGCGTGATCCATGACATCAAACAATCGTTGCTGAGCCTCGTTCAGTGGCAAACCTAATAACTCATTCAAGTGGATCACTTGGTCGGCATTGATTATGCGGGTTTTAATGAGTTGTTCGATTCGCATTTGATGCTGGGTAACATCCGCTGGCTGAGATAATGACAACATACTGCGGATTATTGCGGCGACAGCACCTTGCCCTTGGCTGACACCAAAATTCAAGATTAGACCCTGGTGAGCTTCATAGCCGGATTGCCCCGCGATTTGTTTACATTCATTAGCAAAACGTGTTTTGCCAATGCCGGCTTCGCCGCATATATACACGACCTGGCCCTGCCGTTGTGCTTGAGAGGTATGTAATAAGTTGGTGAATTGCTGTAATTCCGATGTGCGACCAAAAAGTGGTTGATCGCAATTCATCTCTATGTGTTTGTCAGAGAGTACACGCCAAATCTCAATTGGCTCCTGCTGGTAACGCACTTTAACACTGCCGGTGTGTTCGCAAATAAAGTGCTGATTGATTATCTGCTGGAGTGAATCAGAAATGATAGTCTCATTGGTCTGAGCCAGATCATCCAGTCTTGTTGCTAACGTTAGTGAATCACCTGATAGGGTGAATTGCTGGTTGCTGCTATCTGCTGTGTTGTTCATCAGCACGCTGCCATTTGCAATACCAATGTGTACTGTAAGTTGCTGTTGAAAATTAATGCCTAGATTTTTAATCGTGGAGTGGCAAGCAAAGGCCGCATGGATAGCGCGTCGCGCGTCATTTTCATGCGCTATTGGCACCCCAAAAATTGCGATGACTGTATTATCAATCTCACGATTTATTGTACCGCCATAAGATAAAATGACCTTTTTTATTTGTTTAAAAAACTGCTGGATAATCTGCTGACTCGTTTCAGGTTCGATGGATTGAAGTAGGGTGGAATAGTTACATAAATCAACTGACATCACCGTTGCCTGGCGTACATCGCCATCACTGGTCAAAAATGTGGTGGTGGCGGAGGTTTTGTGTTGTTGAGTGTGAGTGCTTATTTGGGGTTTAATTCGAGCGCTTAAGTTGGTGGCAGTAAATCCGTTTAAGGTTTGACTGACATGGAATAGCTCGTCCAGCACAGATTGTGCTGATGGATAGCGCAATTGCAAATCATGGCATAACATTCGATCAATAATCCGTTGCAGCTCGTCAGGTAATCCGGGATTCAGGTTTTTCAGTGGCTGATGGGCATCCTGAATAATCGAATACATGATTTCGTGATTTGCGCGGCCTTTAAACGGCCGTTCGCCAGTGAGTAATTCATATAATATTACCCCGCATGACCAAATATCTGATTGTTGGCTGGCGTTTTTGCCTTGCAGTTGCTCTGGCGACATATACGCAATGGTACCAATTTGATTACCTGTCATGGTAATGTCAACGCCAGTGATTTTCGCGATACCAAAATCGAGTATCTTTACCACATTATTCTGGGTAAGGATGATATTTGCGGGCTTGAGGTCACGATGGAAAATACCCTGTTGATGCGCCGTCTCTGCGCCCCGCAAGATTTGCGTAACGATTTCCAGAGAGTGCGTCAGGTTGGGGGGCTGTTGTGCAATGTGTTTGGCAAGACTGTCTCCTGGGTAGTAGCCCATTGCAATATAGGGCTGCCCGGATTCTGTTTTACCGATGTCATAGATGGTGCATATATTGACATGATCGAGTCGCGAAGCCGCTTGCGCTTCAATCAAAAATCGTTCATGACTGACTGTTGGCTGTTGCTCATTTTGGGTTGGAAATTTTAGCGCTACGGCACGCTGCAAACGTGTATCTTTTGCTTTATATACTGCACCCATGCCTCCTTCACCGAGTAATGACTCGATGCAGTAAGGGCCAATCATGTTACCTGATTTATATTTTATTTGGGTGGTGTGTGTTATTGCTACGGGTGTTAAAAATTGCTTTACTTTTTCATCCGCTCTCAGTAATGAAATAACCTCATCTCTCACATCTTGATCTCGGCAGAGCTGATTCAGGTGGTCGATCTGCGCATAACCTTCCATGGCCTCGACCGCCATAAAGAGTTCTTGAATCTGCTGCCAACGTGCTGTTTCCATCAAAAAATCCCGACTTTATTCTATAATGTGTGACATAGGCAATCCTGTTGCTTGTGTATAATGTACCGGTAGCGTCCTGCTTGACGATAGTTTTAGCTGTTGCTAACTTTTACGTGTAGCTTCAGTCGTGGGTTAAAACCGAAGAGTTCTAAAAATGTTTCAATGAAGTATATCGAAATACTGTGGGAATATTAAGTAAATCAACAATGCATCTTTTGTAAATAGGCAAATTAGCGATTAATTTTGACTGGCTCACACATTTCGATCATAATTTGTACGTTACATTGCGAGCAATAAATGACAGAATTTTTTGAGCAGACTTTGAATGCGTTATGTAATTTTAAGCACTGGAAAGTAAATGTTTCTAGTGGTTATTTACTGAAATTTTGTTACATATTGATAAGTTACCAATATACTACTGGTACATTTCTAAAGAATTGGTATAGAATAATCGGAGTTCTTGGTTTAATCATTGACTTAAGGTTAAGCGCTTGTTTGTCGAAACAGAGCTGTTATTGTTCACAATGTCG
>CALZHW010000115.1 GCA_945787125.1 uncultured Ectothiorhodospiraceae bacterium | reverse complement strand
CCACATTAATCAGTAGCGCCAGTGCAGTCGCTTCGTCTTTTTCCCGCAGTGCTTTTGAAAATGCCGCTAGCGAGCCTGCCTGTGTCAGGCGGTCTGTCAGAGACATCCCCATGTATTTTTGTACGCTCATTATCTTGTTCCAGTTCTAAGACTTAACAATAGCAACATAACACAATTGCAGGTGCAATCAGGGCTCGTCGTCTTTAATTCGGTACTTACAGCACAGTCTGGTTTTCCACGTTAGCTTTCGTCTTGAAATCGGGAGTGAATATGCAGGTTTTATTGATGGAAGCGGAAAGCTGTGTACGCAAAAAAGGCGTTAAAGAGGAAAAACCCATATTGATGGAAAATATTTAAAAAATAAAAAAACAAAGAAATGCTACTGTTGAGTTATATCGGAAATAAACAATAGTAATAAAAAACAGTCTGTTATTGGGGGTAGGTTAATGCGCTAGCAATTTTTTATGATTAAAACAACTGTAAAATAATACAGGTTGTCGCGTTGAGTGATTTAGTGCTAACGTCCTCGGCATAGATATAAATAATATAAATAATAATTTTTTTGGGGGTTCTGTGTCACGGTTCGCAAATAATAGCTGTGGTTTCCGTGTGTCTGGAGGGGAGAAGCTGGTGGATCGGTTTTTGCCGCTCGCTAAGTCACTACTCGCCAGCATTTTTCTCATTATCTATATTTCATTGTTTACAGTCCCCACTGCTTTTTCTAATGAAGTGGGCACGATTACTTCGGAGTTTTCTGTTAGCCCAAGTGGTACAGCAAACTATAAGATGCCCATAATGATTCCTCCAGGCATTGCGGGTATTCAACCTGACCTCAGTTTAAATTACAGTAGCACCGGAGGTAATGGCATTCTTGGCGTTGGTTGGACGCTTGGTGGTGTATCAATTGTTCATAGATGTAGAGCAACAAATGAGCAGGATGGTTACATGGGCTCAATCAATTATGACCGTTTTGATCGTTTCTGTATTAATGGCCAAAGATTGATCGGTAGTACTGAACCAGAATTAGATGCGCAATCTCAATACCAATGGAAATATCAAAAAGAGTTATGGGATGTATCAGAGGTTATAGGATTCGGAGTATCAGGAGCACCAAATAATCAAAATCCAGGTAGTGGCCCTGAATGGTTCAGGGTGAGAACTAAAGATGGGTTGATTATGGAGTATGGAAAAACTGCGGATTCAAAAGTCGAGGCGGTGGGGCGGACTGATGTAAGAATGTGGGCGCTTAATCGAGTAGAAGATCTAAGTGGCAACTATATTACTTACAGCTACCAGGAAGATGCAATTAATGGCGGATTTTACCTTGATCGTATTGATTATACGGCTAACGACGGTGAGTTAGTTGCAGCGTCGAGGTCAGTTGAGTTTATTTATGATCAGGCTGGGCAGAGGACTGATATCGACCATGGTTCATTAGGTGGCAGTAAGACGATTTCAACAGTAAGGCTTGATTTAATAAAGATACAAATCGGGTTGGATACGGTTAGAGAGTATCGAATGTCATATCTAATGAGTCCGGGAACAGACAGAACCAGGCTCGATAACATAACAGAGTGCTCTAAAGCATCAATAGCAGTAGACTTTAAGTGTTACCCGCCTACAAGTTTTGAATGGCAGGAAGGAAATGGGGGGGTAATTAATAGCCAATCAAATGCAAGTATAGTAGTGGCGCCTGACCCGAGTGACCCTTCTGCAGAGCGCTATCCTTTGGGTAGCCTTGAACACCGATATATACGTGATATATTATTTCCATATGGTTCCTATTTCCCTGAATATCAGATGTTAAGGGGTGATTTAACGGGGGATGGGGTTGATGAAACCGTCTTTTGGCAATCATACGCTAGATATTATGAAAGAAACCAAGATCCTGTCACAGGTGAGTTAACTGAGGGTAAAGATCGCTATTTTGACCGTAAAAGCAAAATGCGAATTTATGGCGGGGCATCAGGGGTTCAACCTATATTCAGTCATTCTGATAAATACGGTATTCATAACGGTCTTCTCTATTTAGCCAATCTATCCACTATGAAACAGCAAGCCGACATGCTGTTCTATGATCCAACTACTGCGAGTTATGCGACATCAAGTCTAGTAGAAGGCTCATCTTTCTTGAAAGAGGGGATAAGAGGTTTTTTTGAAATCCCAGAAGGTAGTGGAACAAAAAAACTGACGGGAATGTCGTTGTTCTTTGGTGACTTTGATGGCTTTGGTGGGACGTTCGATGGCAATTATGATGGAAAAAAAGATATCGTTTTATGGAATTCCGAAACTAGTGAGTTCTATATTTTTGCAGTGTCCGCTGGTGGTGCGTTGTTGTCAGCTAATTCACAAGGAACTCTCCCAAACTATTACCAAAGCTCCGTTTCATATGTGAATTCCGAAGTGGTGGTTGGGGATTATAACGGCGATACGGTTAGTGATGTAATCTTTTGGAATAAAGAGAGCGGTTTATTAAATCTGCATACAACCGAAAAAGCGCTACTTAAACCTGTCTCTGATAGTAAGTCAGGCTTTCATACGGGCAGTGATCTTTTGGCACGTGATTTCGATGGAGATGGTGCTGCAGACATCATACTGCACGACAAAGATAGCGGAGTGATTGCTGTCTATAGTGTTTTTAATGGCGTTATTGGTGATCAAATTACCACTACGACTCTATATCCAGGGGCTCAGTTGACGCTGGCTGATTATAATAATGATGGCATGTTCGATTTGCTATTCTACGATAATGGCAATGTCTATATTCACCTGATAAAGAATGGCGAGGTTAAAAATGTAAGCTACCAGGGTGGTGGGTTCCCAGTAAAATCAGGAGACGTTACAAGGCAAGTTTCAAATTGCGACCTTGTTAAATTTCCTGAAGCTAACTGTTCTTATACGGCGGAGAGAGGAAAGATATTTCAGGTGTTACCTGGTGATAATGATGGCGATGGTATTCTAGATTTAATGTTCTGGGATGGCGGGACTGGGACCTTTACCAGTTACTTGAATAATAGCGAGACGCCAGACCTCTTGGTAAAAGTAATCGACTCGTTGGGTGCAGAGATCGATGTGAATTATGAGTCACTGGTAAATAATAACGTCTATGTAAAGGATCTGGATGGCGCTTATCACGGGAATGAGAAGTTTACAAACATTACGCTCCCGCTCCAGGTAGTTGGAAATTATAAAGTCAGTAATGGGCTTGGTGGTCAAAGTAGTTACAGTTACAAATATAAAGGTTTAAAGGCCGATCGATCGGAGCGTGGAATATTGGGCTTCAGACAAGTGGAAAAACTAGATCACCAAAGCGGGTATGTTAATAGAGTTGAGTATCTTCAGGAGTTTCCATTTATAGGATTAGAGAAAAACAATGAGGTGTTGGTTAATAACGTAAGACAGCGTTACGTTGAGACCTCGTGGGACGTTAGTACATTCGATGCGCACAATGCGGGGTGGGATAGTTATAAGCCGTTTGTCTCTATGTCAGCGGAAGACAAATACGACCTAACTGGAGAGCTTCTATTAACTACGATAACTTATGCATCGGAAAATAAGTGGGGAAATCTAGGCTATATAGACAAGATGACCATCCGGGATGGACAAACGTATAGGAAGACACTTTTTAATTACTACAATGCCCCAGATCTTGAAAACTGGCGTGTAAATCAGCTTCGTTATACAAGAACTGCGAATCATAATTTCACCGAATGGAATGGGGGGGCTGGCGGTGATAATAATTTTAAGGTCTCTGCATTCACATACCACTTAGATACTGGGCTTCTGAAATCAGAGACGGAAGAGCCAGACAATTCGCTGATCGCAATGACAACATCGTATGAGTATGACGGTTTTGGGAATCGGTCAAAGATAACTGTGAGTGGTTCAGACGTTAGTGATCGTGTGACTACAAATGATTACGCGCTGCACGATGGTTATTTCATCGCGGAGAAAAAATCGGTTGTTGGTGGAATAGAAATTAAAACGAGTATTGATGAGTATGATAAACGCTTTGGGCTTATTACAAAAGTAAGATCACCCGCGGGTGTGTTAACGCAATACAGCTATGATGATTTTGGTCGTAAACTCATAACAGATGAGCCAGGCGAGAGTGTGATGAGTGAGGAATACTTGTGGTGTGCGCCTCAGTATTCATGCCCGGCTAATGCAGTGTTTCTTAAGGAAATAAAAAAGGCCGGATACCCAGAAGGCAGAGCATTTTTTGACATGCTTGCGCGTAAGGTTCGCGAGGAAACAGCGGGTTTTGATGGAACATCGGTTTTTGTCGATACCGAATATAACGCAAAAGGACAGGTTGAGCGGGTATCTAATAGCTATTTCAGTGGTGCTACGGATATCTACTGGAATTATTTTTACTATGATGACCTTGGTCGAAGATGGAAGACTATAACGGCTGACAATGTTGAAACTCAGGTGTTGTATTCTGGATTGCAAGAGACCACGGTGGTCGATGTCGGTGGAAAAGCACTGCAGAGTACTCGTTGGCTAGACCCGTTTGGAAAGGTAATACAGTCACAAGATGCTAATGGAGAAAATATCTATTTTGATTACGATGCGTGGGGGAATCTAACCTATACTTCAGACCCACAAGGAAATGTTACTACGGCACTTTATGACGCGCGTGATCGTAAAATTAGCATGAGTGATCCCGACATGGGAGAGTGGTCGTATCAATATTACGCAACGGGTGAGTTGAAGCGCCAGGAAGATGCGAAGGGTCAGGTGGTCGCCATGCAGTACGACACCCTTGGCCGCATGAGCGAACGTACAGATCCTGAAGGCACCACAAAGTGGTTCTATGATACCGCACCGATGGGTACGGGCACTGCAACAGGAATGCTTTCACATGTTCAGAGTCCCAATGGATCAAATCAAGTATTTACCTATGATAGTGACGGACGACCCTGGAAGGTCACTCGTAATATGGGCATGTTAGATGGTAATAACAGCTACGTTATTCAGAATGATTATGATGAATATGGACGCATAGAAAAAATCACATACCCAGTGACCGCGATAGATGAAGCCCCATTTGTCGTTCAAAACAATTACAACCTCAATGGTTACATGGATGAAGTATTGAATGTCACTGATGCTGCAAGCTCTGCGAGTCTATGGAAGGCCGATGTTGTTAATGCTCGCGGCGGGGTAGAACAGGAGACATTGGGCAATGGCCTTGTTACATCACGAACATTCAAACCTGAATCTGGTGTGGTTGAGCTTATTAAAACCGGCATGCTTCAGCAGGGTGAGAATAACGGTGATATTCAGTATTTGCGATATAAGTTTGATGCAATCGGAAACCTGGAGTGGCGCAATGATGTCAGGCAGGGAGTCACGGAGACATTTTGTCACGATAACCTCAATCGAGTGACGCATGACACCCTTGGGTTAATTGATTGTAGTCCTGGCAGTGCCGATTATGTTTATGACGAGATTGGTAATCTGACCTATAAGGAGGGTGTAGGTTACTACCAATATAATAGTGATCGCCCCCATGCGGTGACAGATATTACCCCCGAACCTGTTAACCCCTCTGGGCCAGTAGTCGCGGGTGATGCCAATGGCGATGGGGTGATTAATGCGCTCGATATCGGCATGACAGCCCATACGGCATTGGGTGCCTCTACTCCGATCGGTGGGAACCCAGATTGTCAGGGCGATGTTTCAATTAATGTGCTGGATACAAACTGTATTGGTGTCGTTATGGCTCAAAATGGCGGTAGTACACTGGGCCATCGGCATTATGAATATGATGCCGTGGGTAACATGACTAGCGGTGGTGGCCGCACGATTAGTTATACCTCTTTTAATAAGGCAGAACGAATCACTTCTGGTGGAAATTCAATTCAGTTTCATTACGGTGCTAATCGCGAAAGAATCCTTCAGGTGAGCACAGATTCAACGGTGAGTTACGTCAAGCCCTATTATGAAAAATCGGTTCAGGATGATGTCACCGAACATAAGCACTACATTCTTACCGGTTCAGGGGCGATGGCTGTACATACCAGGCGTGTGACTACGGCAGGAAGCGCTGCCAATACAGACTATTTTCATAAAGATCACCTCGGTTCAATGGACGTCTTAACGGATGAAAATGGTGCTGTAAAACAGCGTTACAGCTTTGACGTCTTTGGTAAGCGTAGAAATGAAAACTGGCAAAAGGGGTTACCGGTCGAGGTTCCGATGACCACGTTGGGATACACTGGTCACGAACAGCTGGATAGCGTTGGCCTGATTAATATGAATGCAAGGCTTTATGACCCCGATATTGGGCGTTTCTTGAGTGCAGATACAATCATTCAGTTTCCAGAAAATACGCAGAGCTATAACCGCTATTCATATGTGATGAATAACCCGCTTTCGTTTACGGATCCATCAGGGCACTCATCAGTAGGGTTTGGCAAATTATTTAGTTTTATTGGCATGGGGCTGTCTATGTTTGGCGGGCCGTTTGCGGTGCTAGGAGCGTGGATGGTGGCATTAGGTACAGCTATGCAAGGTGGTGATATGGATGAGATAGGGGCGTCATTTTTGATGGCTGCCTTATTTCATAGCATGTCGGGCTGGGATGTATCTAAGCCTGGAATAGGAGAACAGGCGCTGAAGTCGATCGCACATGGCGTTGTGGGGGGGGTAGGTGCAACAATGGCTGGCCGTAAGTTTAAGGATGGTTTTTGGGGGGCTGCGATTGCACAGGGGGCACGCTTCTTTATTGAATATGAGGGCTTTTTTTGGTCGGACTCAGTGGAAGGTCGAGTCGGAATGGCAGCGATAATTGGTGGAGCCGCCTCACATTATAATAGCGGGAAGTTTTCGACGGGTGCGTTGACGGCCGCGTTTGGTCGGTTTTTTAATGATGAGCTAGCTTTGCAAAATAAACCATTAACCGATAAACAGAGAGATTTTCTTGATAATAATGATATAGATGGTTTTTATCTAGATAGAATTGATTCAGGGGATAAATATGCTAAAGCTGCATATGAGATTTATAAAAATGAAGGAATTATGGCTAAAAATTTAACAGCAAAGTTAGAGTTTGCTTTGAGTGTGAGTGGCTCAGAAAAAACAGCGAGCGACGTTAGATTCATGTTAGCGCAGGCCTATGCTGATAGGCTTGACAGAGATTTAATAGGGTTCATTGGTGTTCTGTCACACAGTGAAGTTGCTGCATATCACCATAGTGTTTTCATTTTAGCCGGGATACGGGCGCCATATGCAAGAACTCTTTATGGTGGAACACCCTTTTTTGGGTTTAAATTTGAGTCGTTTTTCACACAAAAAATGATTTGCACAGGTTGCTTTGATCCAGATGGAAAATAGCTTTTCTAAAAAAAAGCATTTGATTGCTTTAATGTTGGTGTTAGTGCTTCTTATTGTGATGGGCATGATGTTGTTGATAAATAAAAAAACTTATTTCGGAGGACGTCAGTTATGTGTGCCTCCGAGCTATATCGTCAGAATGGATGACCGGAGTATGGCTACACTGCTTGACTTACGCTTCGATGTTAGTCACGTCTTGATTGATATACCAATTTCAGAATTACTGCCTCATGGTATTGCGGACGCCATTGTTGGTATGAAGGATAGAGATAGAGTTATAACTGTTGAAATGCAGCCTATAAAGGAATGGGAAATTCAGCGTGCTAAAACTGAGCACACATATCATGCTTTGTGGAAAAAGGAGTCGCCATTCTATACAGACAGAATTGTAATTTCGGACGAGAATAGTGGTAATTATTTTGTTTATCCAAAAGAACGCTCTACGCGATGGTATATCTTCTCAAAATTTCCTGATCCGAAGTTAGAGGTGCCTGTGGATAGATTTGATTTTATTTTAGCTTCATGTTCATCGAATCCAACTAATGGAGTGTTTAATCGTGATGATGCAAAATGCCAAGGATCATATGTGGATAATGGAGTGTATGTGGTGTATTACTTTTCTAGTGTATATAAAAGTAAAGTTTTGGAGTTAATGACTGCAATAAAACGAAAACTCAATATATGGCAGAACTGCTGAGTGAATGTGAACAGACTTAATTGAAAGGCAAGAATAGCTAAAAAAAGAGATTAAAACAGATTTCAAGTAAGAGGTAAAAAAGTTAACGACAATCAGTTAACTGAATAGACAGATGAAAATGGGTAGTGATATGAATATAAGAAGAATGATGCAAAGGGTATTTATCGGTGTAGCGCTTCTTCTGTCGTCGTATGCGGTGCAGGCATCACACCTGCTTACTGTGGGCTCCAATAACGCTGCCCCAGTCAGTACTACGGTCGATATCCCGGTCTCATTTCAAGCGGATAGCGATATAACCAGTCTTCAGTTCGATATCATCTATAACCCAGCACTAATAAGGGCTAGAACTCCTTATGCCGGTGCCACACTGTTGGCTAGCGGTCACACCCTTTTCTCAAGCGAGCTCTTCCCCGGTACCTTGCGGGTATTGATAACGACACCTGTACCATCTGCACTGATGCCCACGGGTGTGTTGATTAATGTGCCATTTAGTATTTCTGAACCCTATGCTGGCGCGCCAGGAACTTACGCATTACAGCTCTCCAATGTGCTACTGAGCAATAGCACGTCACAACATATACCGGGCGCATTGCAAAATGGAGCGATCACAATCCAGCCATACCCAGATGATCGTGACGGCGACTGGATTAGGGATAGCGAAGATGCCTTTCCGGATCTTCCCAGTGAGTGGCTTGATGCCGATGGCGATGGTGCAGGTGATAACGCTGACCTTGATGCTGATAACGATGGTGTTCCCGATGCCTTTGAGATCTTGCATGGACTGGATTATCTCGATCCTGAAGTGAATGCAGATGGATTTATCGGTTATGTGTGGGCGAGGGAGAGTGCTGCTGCTGGTGAGCGGCACGCAATAGCGCGGGATGACAATAATTTCATCTACCTTGCTAGCGGTACGACAGTCGAAAAATGGTCCCCTGATGGAACGGTTGTATGGACGTACATAATTGTTGACCTGGTAGCACCATTGATTTTGGCAATAGACGTTGACTCACAGGGCAATGTGTATGTGACAGGAGAGCTAGGAGCTGATCAGAACACTATCTTTACCAGTAAAATTTCGGTGGCAGGTGTCCCGATATGGACGAATCTGGTTGGGCAGGCAGGGTTCGATACAAGTGCTGGAAATGCAATCGCAGTAGATGAAGACGATAACGTTTATGTAGCTGGCCGATTTGCAGGAGAGAATATTGATTTTTCACTAGGGGCAGGTACTAGTCTTCATACCAGTAATTATGCAGAGCCTCCTTATTTTGCTTATGATGTTTTTGTCACTAGTTATAGTAGTGATGGGTCATTTAGGTGGGCTAATACCTTTGGTGGAGACGGAATGGAGCAGGTGTTTGGGATGTCTGTAAGAGGTGATGGCACCACTGGTAGTGTTTATATTACAGGCACGATTCATTCTAGCGATATTTCATTACCATACATCGAAGTAGATTTTGATCAGGATGGGCCAGAAGCAGCCCATCAGTTACCGAATGTTTATGATAATAGTTATCTTGTTAAATTTGGGGCTGATAGCTCGTATCAATGGGCGCGAACGATCCCTGATGTGTTTGCAAGTGATCTTGCATTAGATAGTACTGGTAACGTTTTCATGATAACTATAGCGCGTGGTATAGCCGATTATAATTTTGAACAAGGCCAACAGGACTTGCTAGGAAACGAGAATTCAACTGGGTATGCGGTGACAAAGGTCACAGATATAGGGGGTTATGTTTCGACATTTATTATGGGGGAGGGGATTCCACAGCCATGGTTATATCTTCCTGATCTTCAGATAGATAGTGATGGTGCGATGATAATTTCAGGGACGTACGGGGGGGGAGGCTATGATTTCGACCCCACTGATGGGATGGATTTTATTCCGCAAGCAAATCCGGATAATTCATTTGTCAATGGTGGCTTTGTCACAAGACTAAAGCCGGATGGAACATATGATTGGACTAGAGTAATTACTGCACCTATAAGTGCATACGTTGATGGTACTGTGGTTGATGATAACGGTAATATTTACATCCAGGGTAGGCATGGGCATGATTTGGCCTCAGATATTGAGCCTGGTGGAATTTCAGATCCGTTCAGTTATTATGACGGATTTCTTCTAAAGGTAGAACCTTATCGTGGTCATCCTGTAGCAGTTGCAGGGGATGCGTACTCAGGTAAGCTCGGAATCATGCCTATAGCCTTTATTGGCAGTGGTTCTCATGATCTAGATCGAGATATTGAGAGTTATCTGTGGGATTTTGGAGATGGCAGCCAGTCAACACTTATTAATCCTGTGCATGCATATAGTGCTACGGGAACCTATACGGCCTCCTTGACGATAACAAACGATAATGGGTTATCTTCAACTGATATGGTCGTTGTAACAATTGTGGATCCAGTGTCGCCGCAAGCAGCTATGCACGCGATTACAGGGTCTGGCAAAGTAGGACTGACCGAGTTTACTCTTGATGCATCAGCATCGAGTGATGGGGATGGTAATATTGTTTCATATTTGTGGAACTTCGATGACGGCTCAACATCGGCAGAAGAACGAACGAGTTATACGTACACAACGGCAGGTACATACACCCTTTCACTGCAGGTTACTGACGATGATGGCTTGACTCACTCCATATCGACGATTGTGAATATTGTCGACCCCATGCCTCCTGTTGCTGTGCCTGGTGGGCCGTATAGCGGTGAATCATCTATCTCTATGGTGAGCTTTGACGGTCGATTATCCAATGACAGCGATGGTAATATTGTTGCGTATGAGTGGGATTTTGGTGATGGTAGTTTGGGGTTTTCGGCTACACCAACGCACGTATATCCTAACAAAGGTGTTTATAACGTTACAGTGACAGTGACAGATGATGATGGGCTGTCGAACTCGGCTGCTACCTCTGTCACCATTGTTGATCCTGCTGTGCTTATTGCAAATATTAACGCCCCTTCTACCGGAAAGACTCTGGCTAGTATCGCATTCAGTGGTTCTGATTCGGATGTCGCTGCAGGTGTAAATGTTGTGTACCAGTGGGACCTAGGTGACGGAACTACCTCTACATTAGTGAATCCGGTGCATAACTATGTTACTGCAGGTGACTATACAGTATCGCTGTTATTGACAGATGATAATGGTTTGTATCACATGGCCTACACTATGGTTTCCATTGTAGATAATGTGCCACCAGTAGCAAATGCAGGCCCTGACGAAACTGCTGATGAAGGCGCGCTTTACAGCCTGAATGGCGCTGCCAGCAGTGACCCAGATGGCACAATCGCGAGCTACGCCTGGATACAAACAGCAGGCCCTGCTGTGACCTTGACAGGTGGAGGTACTGCGGTTCCGTCATTCACAGCACCGGCGGGTGTTTATCTCACCTTTGATCTGGTCGTGACGGATAATGATGGTGCTACATCATTGGCTGATTCAGTCACTATCACAATCAACAACACCCCGGTTGCCTATGATGGCAGTGCTACCACCAACCAGGACATCCCTGCCAATGGAACATTGTCGGCCAGTGATATCGATGGCGATGCGCTGACCTTCACTGTTGCCACTAATGGTTCATTGGGAACAGCGACCATCACCAATGCAGCGACAGGTGCGTATACCTATACCCCAAATGCCGGGATGGCAGGCACAGACAGCTTTAGCTTCTATGTGAACGATGGC
>CALZHW010000114.1 GCA_945787125.1 uncultured Ectothiorhodospiraceae bacterium | reverse complement strand
GGGTGGGATTATCAGTTGATCCTTGAACATAGCAGGCGTTTCACCGGAGTATAAATCTCTTGTTTTTTTGTAACCGCCAATTAATTTAATCGGTAAAAGATTTAAATCAAGGTACTGAGGTTTGATATCAAAGTTACCGATGACGAGCACTCGTCCAGAAGATCGGCGTAAATTGAACCGGTAAAATACGAATAAGTGCGGGTTCTCGATTGCGATGAGCTCACGATTGTTGAAATCGGCAAACGCCGGAATTTCTTTGCGAATTGAAATCATTTTTTTCAAGCCTTCGAATATCCGGTGTTCTATGCTGCCTGGTTGATGACGTAGTGCCGCTTTTTCCCAGTCAATGTTAGGACGATTCGCCCAACGACTATCATGGGCTTTATGTTTGTCATCTAAATAGTGGTAATCATTCAAGGTTCCGATTTCGTCGCCATAATACAAGAGAGGAATACCACCGAAGGATAAAATCATGCTGTGCAGCAGTAATATTTTTTTAATTGAATGGTCGATGGCTGCTTGATCGTCGTTATTGATGGCGGACTCAAGACCAACCAGTGACGCCAGTGAACCAGAAATACGTGCATCTCCGGTTTTGTGATTTTGCCCAAAGGGTAGGCCGCTGGCAGGCGAGTCAGCAAAATTACCCGTGTAATAGTCGATAAGAAACTTTCGATGCTCGTACGGGTCGTAGCCGATAGTGCGTATATCTGTGTCATCAAATCCCAGTCCAATATCATCGTGACATCTGACATAATTGAGCCAGGTAGCACGTTCCAATTTATCTGGCAAGCTTTTCAGACCTTGATAGAGTAGTTTGCAATTGCGGGTTGCAATGGCATCCCACAGTAATGCCATAAATGTTGCGTTGTAAGCTATCTCACATTCTTTTGCGTTAATTGCATCTTCGCCGAAATATTTTATGATTTCAATGGGAGCAACAATCGCCTCGGCAATAAATAAAACGCCTGGTGCCGTAACCTGGCAACAGTCTTTCATAAGTTGCAAAATTAAATGGGCTTCACGTTCATTTTGACAAGTACTGCCAATTTTTTTCCACAGGAATGCAACCGCATCGAGCCGAACGATATCGGCACCCTGGTTTGCCCAAAACAAAATGATGTCAATCATTTCGATAAATACCGTGGGATTGCTATAGTTTAAATCCCATTGGAAATCGTTAAAGACTGTCATCACCCATTTTTGCATTTCTTCGTTCCAGGTGAAATTTCCTGGAGAGGTTTCCGGAAATATCTCAAGCATGGTCTGTTCAAACATATCTGGAATTTCTCGGTTGTCGAACAGAAAAAAATAATCCTGATATTTCTTTTGACCTTGAATGGCTTTTTTTGCCCACTCATGTTCATTGGATGTGTGGTTGACGACAACATCCAATGTCAGAAGGATGTCGCGTTTTTCAAGCTCATTGCCTAGCTGTATGAGATCTTCATTGCTTCCGATACGTTCATCCACTTTTCTGAAATCACTGACTGCATAGCCACCATCACTATGACCTTCCGGGCATTTCAGAATAGGCATAATATGTAGTATATTGATTCCGAGTTCCTGGAAGTAGCCTAACTTGGCACTTAATCCCTCCAGGTTATTGGCAAAGCCATCGGTGTAGAGCGCCATTCCCACCCATTGCTGATTTAAAAACCAATTGTGGTTTTTTTCACGGTCCAAATCCTTTTGTCTCAGTGCAGAAGAACGTTTTATGTACTTGCGAGCCAACGTTTCCACAAGATCTAGGGCGTGTTCTTCAAAGTCATCTCTGTGGCCGTACAAAACATGGAATAATGAATGAATTGAATAGAAATTAGCACCTAAGCGTGTGTAAAAATGTCTTAATTCATTTTTTTTTATCTCGGGTTCTAATTTAATTAGAATATCATTGAGCAATGAATGCGATACTTGTTCGTACATAACTACGTCTAACTCCAGTTCTTGTAAAGCGACTGATAAAACGCTTTGTTTATTGTTGTAGCACCTTGTATGCCGACGACCTTGCTCGCGAATTCCTGAGCACGTTGCATCGATAAGGCCAATGGCCAGTGTTTTAATTGGCCTAATAAAATAACGCTGCTAAAGGCATCGCCAGCACCGACAGTATCAACGACTTCTACAGCTTCTTTGGGTGAGATTTGTTGTCTTTTGCCCGCAGGTAATGCGGCAATAGCACCCTTTGAGCCGCAAGTGAGAATCAGTGAATCAATGTTGGTGGTATCTAGCAAGTGTTGAATTTTATTATCAAGCCCATTTTTTTCTATAACAATCAACGATAATTCATCTTCATTTATTTTAAGAATTTGGCATTGTGTGATTAGATCAAGGATAGCTTGTCGATCCCACCAGGGTGGACGAAGGTTGACATCAATGAAAACCGGTACACTTGAGCCATTTTTAATTTTTTTTAGTGTAGTATCAGCGGTGTGATTTCTCACCGCTAACGAGCCATGATAAATTAAACTTAGAGGAAACTGCTTGAGATTTTCATCATATTCAATAAAGTCCCAGGCGCACGGCTTAACAATATCATATGCAGGTTCATTATTTTCAATGCTTACTTTAACCGTGCCGGTGGGATGAATATTGTCTATTTGTAATCCTGAGATATCCATGTCCCAGTCAATCATGGCAGCTTGTATTTCTTTTCCCAGTGCATCGTTGCCAACTCGGGAAATCAATAATGGATTCAGTCCGAACGCTTGCAGATTCCAGGCAACATTAAATGGTGCTCCACCTAATACCCGACGGCCATCAGGAAAACAATCGAACAGGACTTCACCAAACACAAGAGGGCGAAGTTGCTTATTCATGGGTTATTTTTCATCCATAGCATAGCATCAGCTTTATAATGAGACACGCCCTCTAAAATACCCGCACTGTAGTTGCCGTTCAAATTAAAAAATCCTCCCTTCGCAAGATAGAGTTTTTCTTGTTGGCCATTTGTTTCGACCTGTTGAAGAGCCTCTTGTTTAACGTCATCATGGGCATTGGCAACAAGTATAGCTTGAATTGGGCTGGTTAAAACACACAAATCATTACCGCTATCCCCAGCAAAAATCACCTCATCATACTCATAATTTAGCTGTGTCATTAAAAACTCGATCGCCTCTCGCTTGCCGGCACTTTTTGGCAGCACATCGAGCAAACCTGTATTTTTTTGTTCATCAATGCTCCAGATAAGGTTGGCATGGATGCCTTGTTCGATCAAGATTGAGTTTATGTGTGACAGTAAAGCACTTGAATCAGAATTTAAAGGCACATAATAGCTCAATTTATATTTTTTCTGTTTTTTGATTTCTTGCCGTGTTAGCGTTTTAAATCGGCTCAGTAATTTTTCAAGATCACTATGTGTAGCGCTTCCCCAGTCATGTATTAAATGATTCTCCCAGTGTTGCCACGGCAACCACTGATGTTCGGAAATTTGGTAAATGCTTGCACCAACGTCAGCGATGACATAATCTGGCGCAGGCAACTGGTAATCAATCATCGCTTGTTCTACAAGCTCAGAATCTCGACCGGTTACATAGACGAGAGTGACATCTTCTCGAGCTACCAGTTTTTTGAATAATTCCCGTGCGTGTTCTGACTCTGGTTGTTTGCCATTCGGTATGAGTGTTCGATCCATGTCTGTGCAAAGTAATAAACGATTCATTCGTATAAGCTCCTACTTCGCAAAAAAATCATAGTGCTCAATTGCTTCAATAATTCCTGCGGCAAAAGGTGCTTTAGAAAAATAAACCCGATCAACATCGGTTAACTCTGAAAGTTCTTCATTATGTCTATTGGCGACAACAACAGCGAGGGTATTACCACGCATCATGTCTTCATCAGCACCGGAGCCGCCCGCTGCCAGGATATGCTCCAGAGGAATTTCCCATTGGTCAGCAAACCAGCGTAGCGCATAACCCTTTGAGGCGCGAACAGGGATAATGTCGAGGAACAAACCGAACGATAAAAACACATTAACAGTGAGTTCATTTTGGTGTAACAAACGATTTATTTCATCAATCGATGGGGCTTTTTCCGGATCAATGTAGTAACCAATTTTGAATTTACTTTGTTCGCTTTTCGCCTGGAGTTTTAATCCGGGCACGTCCGCCAGGGTGCGCATTACAGAGCGTGGGTTCCACAGATAATCAATGTGGTTTGTCCAGGCTGTATCGCGGGTCAGATTAGGCGCATAATATATTTCAGTGCCTAAACTGGTAATCAAAATGCCAGGATGAGGCACGCCCGCTTGTTTCATTATTTTTAAGGCCGAATCCAGTCTTCGGCCAGTGGCAATGCCAAACTTCGAATGTTTACGATTAGCATGAATCATAGTTGCAAAGGGTTTCAGCAAGTCGAGGTCACCCAAAAGATTTTGATCAAGATCAGTGAATATGGCGTGGTTAAGATGCATTAACTGTCGTCGGTTAGACTCAGGAATTAGGGG
The DNA here is from genome assembly GCA_945787125.1 of uncultured Ectothiorhodospiraceae bacterium. Lineage (GTDB taxonomy): Bacteria > Pseudomonadota > Gammaproteobacteria > S012-40 > S012-40 > CALZHW01. The sequence continues at coordinate 7,343 of CALZHW010000114.1, read as the reverse complement.
AGTTGCTGCGGGGGTAATTACTGTCTCATCGATAAGTCGATGTATTTCTTCAATATATTTTGTAACATGCGCTTCCCATGAATAATGTTTTTGCACACCACTAATGCCGTTTTGAGAAAATTTCTTCCATTGCTGCTGGTTGCTCAATACATCAAGTAGAGTTTGGGTTATAAGATTTTTATCTAACGGGTCTATCAGGTAGCCATTTTTACAGTGTTGTATTATATCTTTTGGGCCACCGTCTTCTGTTGCGATAATGGGTAAACCTGACGCTGCCGCTTCAATTAAAGTTAAACCAAAGGGTTCGGTTAACGCGGGATTAATAAATATACCACCGGAAAGTGTAGCGATTCTGTAGAGCAGAGATACATCATCGGGCCGATGATGTTTAGGATAGGCAATGTTTCCGTAAAGGTCATAATAATCTATGCACATTAATAAATCAGTTAATACTTCTTGCGCACCTTCGTCCATCTCACGTATGTCATCTCTGTTACCCGCAACGATAACTAAATTCGCTTTTTTTTGTAATTGTTCTGATTCACCGTAAACTTCGAGCAGTGTGTGTATATTTTTGCGTTGATCAGGTCGTGAAAGGGCGAGAATAATGGGTTTGTTTGCGTGAGTTAAAAATCGAGTCAGACATTGATAGATCTCAGTATCTGTCTCATTACCCTGCGGCGGGTGAAAACTGAGAAGATCCGTGCCCGGCGGTATAACGCGCATTTGTTTTGGCTGGTAATAATCGTACAGATCATATTGTACTTCGATTTCCTGGTTGGTGCTGGCGATAACGAGTTCTGCAGTGCCAAGTGCATCTTCTTCGGCACTGATACGGCGTGAAATGTTATAGCGTTTTTCAATTTCCTCTCGACGAATGCCATTGGCGAGCAAACGTCGACGTTTTACTCTGCCAAGTGAATGCCCGGTAAATACCAGTGGAATGCCTAGATGATTAGAGAGTCGCGTACCGACGTAACCGGCATCCGCGTAGTGACTGTGAATAATATGTGGGGTGAAAGTTTGTTCGCGGATGTAGGACAAGGCATTATCAGCAAAAGTATCCAAAAAATCCCAGAGTTGCTCTTTTGGTATATAACCACTATCGCAGCAATCTATGCGAACAATTTTCGTGTTTTCAGACAAGGCTTCTTCATTTTTTGCATAATCCTCAGGTATGTTAGGGTCGACGACACGCTGCGTCAGTAAATCTACCCGCCCGACCTCGGGGTGGGCACCGAGTGCGCGTGCGAGTTCGACAACATATTTTGTTTGACCGCCGGTATCGGCATCACGACCTAAATCTAAATCTTTGCCGCGGATCAACCCATGAATACTAATTAAAGCAATATAGATTTTTTCGTCTGATTGATTCATTTTTCTGAGTGTAAAATTGCATCCTGAATACATGGAGCGATAATATTATTTGCGATACTATTAATTGCGATACTAACGCATAATTGGTGTACAACGACATCCAGTGTGCCGTCAAATCATCATTTACAATCGTGGCTTTTAAAAATATTTCAAATACTTAATTAAAGTATAACATAGTCTAATTTTCTTACTATCAAATGATAGGGCTGAATCAGTGTGCATTCCTTGGGCTTGATGAATATTAATTTTCAAGTATCGGAGTTCAAATTTTTCCCTATAATCAACACTCGTAGTGGCTATGCTTGAGAGGTGTCAGTACCGGTGCTAGATGGCGGCACTTTTGCAAAGGTTGAACTCTAATTGTGAGTTAATTAACTCATTGGCATTTAATTTTATTTCGTTTGAGAAGCTTTTTCCCGAAAAACGACTAAACTAATACATATGAAAGAAAATTGAAGTCAGTGGAAATACCATTGGGAATAAAAGACGCCGGGTGTTTTCTATTGATTAGCGCTCCGATTTAGATATGGGTGAGTGAAAGTGACAAATTCTTACAGTATTTGTCAACAATTGGATGGCTCATTCCTAAAGTCTTATCTATGTTGAATTGATCCACATTAGATTAATGGTGAGCAAGGAGGCCTCATGACAGATTATTTACAAAGTGATAATTTCCCGTCAAATTCTGAGGATGTGAGTGAACTATTATCTGCCACGTTAACTCAGATATTAGTACAAGATTTTAAAGGCAACATGTTTGCCATGTTGGCTCAATATCAGCGCTTGCTTGCGGACAATCAACAACGAGAACGTTGGCCAGAGCTTCATCAAAATTTAGAAACGCTTTTCAAGTGTGGTAAAGCGGTGCCATTAGACGGACCGATGATTGGCATTCCTGTTTCGATTCGTGATAGTGATTACTTTACAGAAGCAGCACAGTTACTCGGTGATCAGCGATCAGTGATAGCAAGCATTGAAATGTTGGGAACTGCATGGAATGCAACATTCGCTGATACAGGATTGTGGATGGGTAAATGTTACGAGCCGGTGACGAAGAGCCAAGTGGCAGATCTTTGTGATAACGACCCGGCGACACTTGAGCAATATGACAGCAAAGTGACTCGAGTTGGTCGTAACTATTTTCGTGAACCCCCTGACCCTGACATAATTCAAGGGCTGGGATTACCAGCATTAACGCATTTTTGGCACTTGCAAGATCGTCCCCAGTCAGTCAATCAGCCGGGCTTTATTGGCGAGCTCCTGGCGAGCAATTTACATAAAGAAAGTGTGATTCCATATAGTAAAACAGGTGGTTTATTCGTCGCAAACATGGGCGGTTCTGTAGTACCTGAAATGAATGGAAAATCCGTTTATCAATTAAATTATCGTTGGGAGAATTTGCATCCTGCTTTTCCCATGACCAAGTTGATTGACGAAGTTGTACAAATTGCAGATGGCATCTATTTGGGGCAATTGGTCTATGCGACCAAGCATTTTAACTTTGGTAATATTGAATTACCCCATATCCTGGGAGAGAAAAGTATTCCCCTGGGTGAATCTTATAAGCCCGCTAAAGCTCAATCATTGATTAATCGAATAACGGGGCGTTTATTAGGTAAAAAAACTGTAGCTCGCGTGGATTACGGCTACCAAAATAATGGATATTTTCTGCTAATGGATCCTGCACTTGCAAAACAAATTTATGCAGATAACGCCTTTCCACAACTGCGCCCGCGCCCTGGAGAGAGTGGTTGGGTGGAACTGGGTTACGATAAACAAGCCAAGCAGCAAACAGGCTCTATCGGGCAGAAAGACATGGACTGGGTGGAAGGCTGGAAGGATCATGTTGGACTCCAGGAAAAATTCACTACTTTCCTTACTGAGCCATCCCCCAAGGAGTCAGATATTGTTGATGTTCAGACTTTTCGGCAAGAAAATGAGTCTGTATTGCAAATGCTGAAAAGGATTGCTCAGGATGTTACGGCTCAAACCAATCAGCAAGATCATTTACAACATTTCGAAAAGTATCATTTATTATTTCGTCGTGGAGTGGCCCCTAAGGTGCGGAATGGCGTATTCCACGGCGCAGGTAAAAAAGGCCTGAATACTTCTATCGATAGCCCAAGCTTGAGAGACTGGTATGGCGAAAAAGAGACTACCCGTGGATTTAATTATTACCACGGGGCTACGCTTAATTTACATTGGGGATTCAATGAAAGTAAAAAATTTGATGACAGTTACTTGTTTCCCAGTACACTCGCGAGCTTAATTCAAGCAGGCAGTGAATATCAGCCAAATATCCTAAATATGGTCTGGCAAAGTATTGGAAAATATGTTTTTCCTTGGGCTGGTAAATCTTTTGAAACAATAAGTGGTCGAAAGCTCAGTATGTTACTTGATGAAAGTGATGATCTGGGCGTTCGTTATCCTAAACGTGTTAAGCAACTGAAAACCTACCTCGCCAGTTGGCCGTATTTTGACACGGTGAGAAAGAATCGAACCCACTATTGGCCACTTCCTGGCCGTTTCAACTCACATTTGCAAAATGGCTCGTGGGACAATGGTATGAGCCCGGCAGACAAGCAGTACTGGGCAGCGCAAGCAAAAGATCATTGGGTGTTTGGTTATAATCTGCAAGATAAGCGCGTTCAAGCAATTGATGTGATCATGCGGATTGCTGATATGAACTATCGAACGCCTGATGCAACCATACAATCTATTGTCAACAATGGGCCTTCACCCTTTGTCCGTCAGGGATACTGTTTTCTTGGGGTAGATGAGCAGGGGTCAAACTTGAGCATGAATAATGGGGAAAAACACAATAAAAAAGTTTTTCAGTTTCATTACCGTTATCCCATGATTGGTGGCCCGGTACCAATCAACTATTGCCTGGATGAAGTTGTTGAAATTGCAGATGGTTTATTTCTCGGACAACTTATTTATGCAACAGCACTAGACGAGCCGTTTCAATCTTCAGTTGATCCGGAAAATTATAAATATCAATTATTTGGCTATTTCTTGTTGCTGGATGATGATTGGGAGCGTCATCGTCAAGCCATTGGTTTCGATGTTTGGCGAAAGGAAAGTCAACAAAAAGCGGGATTGGTTTCATTGACATAATTTTCAAAAGGTCCAGAACTATGAGTGAAGAACATTTAGCGGCAGTAAACCCAGTAGTCAATACCATGCCTGTGGATACGGATGCGTCAGAGGGCTATCGTAAGAGACAAACAACCACGGCGTTCCCCATTGCCAACGATAGTCCGGAAAAAGTGATCACACTGACTGATTTAGCCTTAAGCCATCTATCCTTGGACCACTGGCCAGTGGTGAAATGGTGGCGTGAACGTTTATTCTCGGCTGAGGGAACACCCGAAATTTGTGATGAATTGCCACGATTATTAACTGAATTTATGCGGCGACCTGAAACACAGTTGTTGTCGCCTTATGCTCGTCGTGCGCAAGCTTTGTTTTATATATTCTCTAACAAAACACCCATCGTTAAAAAATCTGATCTGTTGCCAGGACAAACTACTACCAGTTTCGTAGGGCCAGTGATATATGTAGATACTATTGGTTATTGCATTTGGCCTGAGTTAAAGACGGTCACTCAAAGAACGCAAAATCCATTTAAAATAAAACCTGAAGTCGCAGCAAGGCTCAATAAAGAAATATTCCCCTATTGGCTTGATCGAAAAACGGTACAAGAAGTCGCGCGTTATAGTGCCTATGATACTGATGACTATAAAAATGATGGACGAGATGAAGTTGATGGCGGGTTGGTCAATGGCAAACTTTCAATTGATCCCGAATTGAAAAAAAATGCCGGTGAAACACCTAAGTGTTTGCAGTTAATGGAACGTGTTGCATTTTACTTATCCGACAAAGCTACTTGTGTATCACATACAGTCCCAGATTTTGCGCGTGTATTAAGATATGGTTTGACGGGTCTGATTGCACAAGCACGGCAAGATATTGAAGTGGGTGTGGCTAGCAATGACAGTGAAACTGAGTTTTTAGAGGGTGTTATCACTGTGTTTGAGGGAGTAATTCACTATGCTAATCGACTTGCCGATGAGGCTGAGCGTTCAGGCAATATCGAACTCGCGAGAATATGTCGTAAAGTACCTGCAGAGCCAGCAGGAACTCTACATGAAGCATTAACATCGATATGGATCAATTATCATTTATTATTGCAAGAAAATACTAATTTCGGTTTATCCATAGGCCGTCTTGATCAGTTGCTAAACGCTTATTATTTAGGAGATTGGCAAAACCTTGATAACGATGCAGCTCGGGAAGCCTATGTGGAGCATGCTGTGGAATTGGTGTGTCATTTCTTTTTACGTTGTTCTGATCATGTACCTTTGTCGACCGAGGGTTCAGAGACTTTGTTTGCTGGCAGTGGGTCCAATCAAGCGCTTACAGTGGGTGGCACTCGGCTTAAAAATGGCAAAGTGGTAGATGCGGTGAATGATATGACTTATATCATATTGAAAGCTACCGAGTTGCTCAGCATTCGGGATCCCAACGTCCATGCACGTTATCATAAAGAAATTCATCAGCGTGATAGAAGTGGGTATCCATTGCCGCCCGGTGTGTTTACTGGATATTTAAAACGCATAAGCCAAGTGAATATCATCACTCGCGCTACCCCTGCAATTCACGGTGATGCGCCAGTAGTCGACTCTATGGCAAGTTATTATCAAGCACATAATACTGTTAGCAAAGAAGAAGGGTTGGTTGATGCTTATGATTATGCTTCGATTGGTTGTATAGAGCAAAACTCAGCAGGTAAACATTACGGGAATAGTGGTTCAACACTGTTTGTTTTGCCAGCCGTACTTGAGCTAGCTTTATATGGTGGCAAACATCGGAGTGATGGTGTTGACAAACAAGCACCTAATTTATTTTATGATAAAGTCGAATATACCAGCTTGCCCTTAACTAAAATGAAAAGCATGGATCAATTTATTGAAGCGTTTCGATTTCAATTAGATGAAATGGCGCGCCATGCGGTTCAATGCAATAATTTTCTTGGCAGGTTCATGGAGCAGGAGCGACCATCACCCTTGTTATCCGGGTTATTTGATGGCCCAATGAATACCTCTGAGTCGAAAGGCGCAAAGTTCAGAGATGTGTCGAGTGGAGGAGCAAAATATAACTCAGCTGGCGTTGCTATCATAGGTTTAGCAGATGTAATTGATTCATTTTGTGTTTTAGATACTTTGGTGTTTGAAGGGAAAGTGACTGCAGAAGAGTTACTAACTACTCTTAACGCAGATTATACAGAAGAGTCAGATTCTTCTGCACAAGATGCCTCTTGGAGTAACGTCATAGGACGAGTCCGGAACTGGTTAAATCGTGATAAAGCTAGTTCGCTGCTGCCCAAGTTATCTAAGGGACGTATCAAGAAAATAACTGAAGATATTCGATTAGCGCCAAAATATGGGGCTGGTGTAGATCAGACACCCGGTGGAATCTATAACAATACTGCTGCGGTTTATTACACTCATTTATTGACGGAAATGATTCAAGACGTATTTTATAAATATCGAACCCATCGCGGTGGCCGGTATCTCGCTGGTTATTGGAGTATGACAAATCACGCTGGTTTTGGCATGTTAACTAAAGCGACGCCAAATGGACGTAAAAGTGGGCTACCTTTTGCCAGTGGTATTACACCCTGCCCGGGTATTGTTAAGCGCAATGGTGAGCCGGTACTCATTCTTGATCATATTTTGTCAGTGGCTGAAGTAGATGGTGCTACTATTCAAAATGGCTATACCTATAACTTGAGTCTCACTACCCGAGGTCAAGATCATTTTCCTGATGATACAGAGTTATTTTCAAAATATATGAAAGTATTTTTAGATAATGACGGTGTATTGGTTCAGTTGTGTGTATCTTCGATTGAAACTCTGGTCGCGGCGCACAAAGCGGCCACCGCTGCTGCAAAACAAGAT
>CALZHW010000113.1 GCA_945787125.1 uncultured Ectothiorhodospiraceae bacterium | reverse complement strand
GCCAGTTAGCGTAAACGATACACTGGTTACCAAACATTTCGATCATGGTGATTTCACCTATTATCAATGGTCGTACAGTGGTTTGCAGTTGTTAGAAGTTGATGATGGATCACAAACATCAGCACCATCCATGAATGACGCAGGACTATTAAAAGCACTTGAAGCCACCAATGATAATGCCTACCATTACATGCGAGAACCGAGAAGTGTAATCGCGAATAATGCCGTTCATTATATAGAAAACGCCACAGTTTGGTCAGCGATGTGGGACCAACCCGATGTATCAAACGGCCCAAACTAAGCACAATAACTCACATCACCACCGCAATCTCCACATCACCTGTTTTTCGGGTAACGTGGATCGTCACGTCCTGGCCACGGCGTCGACATGACAAATCGACCACACCATTTCCCAATTGAATATTCTTGAGCTCCAAGTGTTCCAGATAGTCTGGTAGTTTTGGATGTTCAAAAAGCAGTTGAGGCGGATCCGGTGCGAAGCGCATGCCGAGACAAGCCTGTAAAAGATAAAACACGGTGCCGCTGGCCCAGGCCTGTGGTGAACAGGCGACCGGATACAGGGTTGGGCCTTGGCCGGAAAGGCGTTCGAAGCCGCAAAACAGTTCCGGCAATCGGTGCAGATCTATGTTGATGCTGGTGTTAAACAGACCGGTGAGAATTTTCAGCGCCTGATCTTTAAGTTTATATTGTGCCAGCCCCATAGCGATGATGGCATTGTCGTGTGGCCAGATCGAGCCATTGTGGTAGGACATGGGATTGTAACGCGCTTCAGTATCTGCAAGGGTACGGACTCCCCAGCCGGAAAATGAACTCTCTGCAAGCAGTGTATCAGCCACTGCTTTGGCATAACGTTTTTCAACGATACCACTAAACAATAGATGGCCGGCGTTTGAAGAACGCACCTGGCAGGGTTGTTTGTCGCCGTCCAGAGCGATGGCAAAGGTACCGATATCTTCGCACCAGAATGTCTCGTTGAATTTTTGTTTAAGTGTTATGGCCTGAATTTGAAGCTCGTCGGCCTGTTTATTATCACCTAACAGGTTAGACAGTCGGGCTGCCGCCAGTTTTGCCTGATAGACATAACCCTGCACTTCGCATAGGGCGATCGGTGCTTGGGCCGGGCGGCCATCGATGTGAAAAATCGAATCATCAGAATCTTTCCAGCCTTGCTGCACCAGACCATTCTCGCAGCGTTTTGCGTATTCGACAAAACCGTCACCATCGCTATCACCGTAATTATCTATCCATTTCAGTGCCCTTTCGATATTGGGCCAGATTGACTGGATGAAGTCGAGATCCCCAGTACGCTGGTAATAGGCATCGGCGAGCACGATAAACAAGGGAGTAGCATCTACGGTTCCATAATAAAGCAGAAAGGGGGTTTCACCCAATGTTGCCATTTCACCTTTACGGGTTTCATGAAGTATCTTACCCGGCTCAGCATCCTGAGTAGCGTTTTCATGTTTCGCCTGGGTGGCAGCAAGAAAACTCAATACCCCGCGCGCCAACTCTGGGTTGGGCCAAAGATACTGCAATGCGGTAATGATGCCATCCCGACCAAATGGAGTACTAAACCACGGCACTCCCGCATAGGGGTATTCCCCCTGCGGGGTCTCCGTAGTCAACATCTGAAGATCAGCGGCGGAGCGATTTATCCAATCATTGAATTGTTCATTAGAGCTGATGATATGGCAGATTTTGTCTTTGCTGGCCTGCAGTGCCAGATCGCTTTTCCGATAGGCCTCGTCATAACTGAGTATCGACGGTTGTTCACCACTTTCACAGACGCTTTCACAGACGACAGTAAGATAAAAATCTTGTGAACCATTCGGCGGCAGGTTCAGTTTAAAACAGGCCGCCATTTTATCGATGACATCCGGCTGCTGGTTGAACAGAATGCGGGTATGGCGCGTTATCCCATCTAAACCTTCATAGCCGAGCACCAGGCTTTTCTCTTGATGTTGCACCGGCAGGGAGGTGCCGCTCTGCTTTCGCTTCACCCCGCGTACTTCGAAAATATCGGCGTAATCGGCGGCAAAATTGAAGTCGAGTTCTAGCGCGACGGGATGGCGACGATAGTTGACGACCCGCAGATGTTCATAGTAAATGCCATGCCACAGTAACTTGGCGCGGAAGATATGCAATGTGTCCTTGGGAATGATTAATTCATTATCCGCATATAAGTCAGACGTAGTGAGATCTACGGTCAACAAGGCATTATCCTCCCTGACTGTGGAGTGAAGTAATAGTGGTCGGCGTTTGTTAATGTTAAGCTCAAAGGACGATAGATAACGCGTGCCTTCATGGTAGAGCCCTTGCTCGCCCAGGCCAATGTGCTGGATATCGCCGTGGCGGTCAAACAGACCGAAACTCTCACCTTGCTTGAGAACAAAGGTGCGGTCGTCAGCACGCGACGAAGTGGCTAACACATACCATTGATCATTGATCTGGATAACATCTTTCATAGCATCTCACTCACAGTGTTATTAGTGGTAGTGCATGTTTATTGATAAGTTGTTGGTACACGTTCAGATAACCATGTGCCATACGTTGTGAAGAAAAAAGATCTTCAAAAATAAGCCGGCACTGCTGTCGATTGAGTCTGCTTATTTCAGGTAGGACTGCAAGCGCCTCTTCCACATTATTGACGATGTAACCCGTTTCGCCGTGACGCATGATCTCGGGCACCGCGCCGCAACGGAAGGCAATCACCGGGGTACCACAGGCCATCGCCTCGATCATCACTAACCCGAACGGTTCCGGCCAGTCGATGGGGAATAGCAGCGCATAGGCATTGCCGAGAAAGTCATCCTTTTCTTTCTCGGTGATCTCGCCGATAAAATTCACCAGGGGATGCTCCAGCTGGGGTTTAATATTTTTTTCAAAATAGGCCTGATCAATTTGATCGATTTTAGCGGCGATGCGCAGCTCCATGCCAGCCTTTATTGCAATTTCGATGGCTTGTTCAATACCCTTTTCCGGCGACATGCGACCAAGGAAGGCAAGATAATTCCCTGGGCTGGGGTGAAAGTGATAAAGTGCGAGCGGCAAACCGTGATAAACAGTGCCTTGCCAATTGGCGAAGAGCAGTGGTGTCCGCTGGTGATTGGAGATCGATACCACCGGTACATGATTGAAGGTATGGTACAGCGGTGCCATGTGAGGCAGGTCGAGTCGGTCGTGCAGGGTCGTGATACAGGGGATGTCCAGATACCGCATCAGCGGATATTGCAGGCCATCGATATGGAAGTGAATAAGGTCAAATTCATCGGCCATCTCAGCCACTTTATCTAACATCATAATGTGATAGGCCAATGGATCGCCGACATCTGGATTCAGGCGCAGGGCGTGATCGACCATCGGTTGCAACGTGGCCGAGGTCGTTGAGTCTCCGCTGGCGAAAAGCGTAACCTCATGGCCCTGCCTAACCAGCTCCTCTGTTAGGTAATATACAACCCGTTCGGTTCCCCCATAATACTTCGGTGGTACACTTTCGTGAAGTGGGGCAACTTGAGCGATTTTCATAATGATTTCCTATCCTGCAGCTTGTCCCTTATACAGCAAAAGAAAATACAGACATCACAGCCTATTCACCTGTGGTGGCAAAAAAGGTGGTCGGCTGTTTACACAATATCTATCGATGCAATCGCAAATGTTCCAACATCTCTTTTGCGTCAAACTGCATAAGGTTTTTACTAATTTCACGAATAACTGACTTTGAAATATTAGGACTCATAACTTTGCGCAGCACACCCAAAAAATCGGGAGCAGACGCGACAATTAACTGCTTAAATTCGCCTTGATTCCAAGCCTTTTCCAGATTCTCTTCAATTTGTTTTGCAAAGTCTACATGTACCTGGTCCTTTACATCAGTACGATCTTCGTATTTATGGTGACTGCTGCCACCCCCAGCATTGCTTCCTGGCAAATCGGTTGTTAATTCTTGTTCGTGGAGACGTGACTCAGAATGCGATAAATCGATAATCTCTTTTAATGCATCTAAATCACCGTCAGTGCTATATATTTTTGCCCGACTACTTTCAGCGACAAGAACCCAGGTATTAGACATAACTTACTCCTTTAATGTCATAAAAATACAATGATAAATATGTTGTGATTGCTAAGATAACTATAGCAAATGAACTATTATAATCATAGGGATGGGTAAATCTTTTAATTAGGAGAGCAAACTATGACAGCGAAACAAATCGCATTTGGTGCTGAGGCAAGAAAAAGCATGGCCCGTGGGGCTAGTGTTCTTGCCCGGGCCGTTAAAGCTACCTTGGGTCCCAGGGGGCGTAATGTTGTGATTCAAAAACCCTATGGCCCTCCTGCGGTTACCAAAGATGGTGTCTCAGTCGCCAATGAAATTGAGTTGCTGGATGCTTTTGAAAACATGGGTGCGCAGATGGTGAAAGAAGTAGCGGCCCATACCTCGGCACTAGCGGGTGACGGAACGACCACCGCGACCGTATTAGCTGAGTCCATGTTTACAGAGGGACTCAAAGCGGTTGCTGCCGGCATGAATCCGATGGATTTGAAACGGGGCATCGACAAGGCTACCGATGTGCTGGTCGAGCAGCTCAAAACAGTTTCCATCCCCTGTGAGGATAGTAAGGTCATCGCTCAGGTTGGTACCATCTCCGCCAATTTGGACGTTTCCATCGGCCAGCTTATCGCCGATGCCATGGCTAAGGTTGGCAAGGAAGGCGTGATCACGGTCGAAGAAGGCTCTGGTCTCGAGAGCGAGCTAGAAGTAGTTGAGGGCATGCAGTTTGATCGCGGTTATCTGTCACCCTATTTCATCAACAAACCAGACGAAATGAGTGCGGATCTTGAAGAGCCCTATATCCTTCTTTACGACAAAAAGTTGTCGAATATCCGTGATCTTTTACCTCTATTGGAAAGTGTGGCGAAGGCTGGCAAACCCCTACTGGTCGTCGCCGAGGATGTAGAAGGCGAGGCTCTGGCCACGCTAGTGGTCAATGCGCTTCGCGGCATCATCAAAGTAACTGCGGTAAAAGCGCCGGGATTCGGTGATAGGCGCCAGGCGATGCTGCAAGACATCGCTATTCTCAGCGGCGGCAAGGTGATTTCCGAGGAGTTAGGACTCAGTCTAGAGAAGGTTACGCTTGATGATTTGGGTTCAGCCAAGCGGGTGGTGGTAGCTAAAGACTCAACCACCATCGTCAGCGGTGGAGGCAAGACTGCGGATATCGACGCCCGTGTCAAACTGCTGCGTAAGGAAATCGACGAGGCGAGCTCCGATTACGACAAGGAAAAACTGCAGGAACGCATGGCCAAGCTAGCCGGTGGTGTCGCGGTGATCAAGGTGGGAGCCGCCACCGAGATGGCTATGAAAGAAAAGAAAGATCGTGTTGACGATGCCCTGCATGCAACACGCGCCGCCGTAGAAGAGGGTGTCGTTCCGGGAGGTGGTGTCGCCTTGATTCGAGCGCTGCAATCGTTACAAGAACAGGGGTTAAAGGGAGAGAATCACGATCAAGATATCGGTATCAAGATCGTGTTGCGGGCGGTGGAGCAGCCTTTGCGCGAGATTGTTGCTAACGCTGGCAAAGAGCCTTCGGTAGTCGTAAATAAGATTAAGGAAAATAGCGGTAACTATGGCTACAACGCCCAAACTGAAGCCTATGATGACATGATCGAAATGGGGGTTCTGGATCCCACCAAGGTGGTACGTATAGCCTTGCAAAACGCCGCATCAATAGCGGGTTTGATGATTACGACCGAGGCAGCCATCGCTGAGTTGCCACAGGAAAAGGTGACAGCCGGCCCAGGTATGGGAAGCATGGAAGGCATGGGCATGATGTGAGATGTGAGATGTGAGGGATGATGACCAAAAAAAACCTCGCCGTTCGCTCAGGATTTTGTTTAATTAACTCACAATCAGAGTCCAACGACTACAAAGGTGCCACCTTCCACCGCCTGCAGTGGCAAAGCCTTAGTGAGAGACGCTGTAAATACCTCCCTGTAAGCTTGACGGCGACATCCATGCCGCCAACACTCTCACTAAGGCTTTGCCACTACAAACGGTGAGTTCCATGAACTCCGATTGTGAGTAATTAAAACAGGTATTGCCGTTGCCTAATCGATAATGATTCAAAATAGATTACAGCGTGTAACCTAGGTTACAGAAGAAATTTTGAATATGACCTATAGTTGAATTTAAATGGCGTTAAATAATTATTTCCCACTGCAGTTTTCAATGACCATCATACATTGAGTGTTCCTGATGATCGAGGAGTTATCCATGACTAACCAACAACGACATAATCTCGGTGCGCCAGACCCCGAAGCAAATACATCGCCGATCCTGGAAGAGACGGATGAGCAATTTGAAGAGCTCGCACAAGAGGTGGAGGATCAGGCAGTTTGCTACTTTAATAATGTTGCTTATGAAAGCGGAAGTTTTGGCTGTAGTGGTAGCGGTGAGTTGTTGCATTGTGAAAAGGGCATCTGGGTCAGGGAAGGTGGCTGTGATCCTGATAATCCATAGTGGCGAATACTCAGCGAAAAATTTCAAAGAAACACCTGGCACATTTTCAATTAGCTCTTAAAGTTTTTAATGAGTCGGAAAGGCGTAAATTATTCTCTGCATATTGCGATATACCACCCATTATCCTAGAGTCCGCAGTTGAGCAGCCTGTAGTGACTCACCGAAAGAGTGAACTGCGGTGCAGTTGAACTATTTAAAAAATTCATAATGTTATATTGACCTGTAAACGTTCAACTGCGGAATCTAGGATTATGCCATCTATCATAATCACACTACCCTCTTGAACAGAAGTAGTCCGCTGTGAATCGATAATAACCGTAGAGAAGCCAATACTGAAACTTCACCATCGAATGAGATAATGGCGTGCCTTCCATTACGATGAATCCTACTGGCAGATTTTTTACGGAATCTATATCAGCTTGCGACAGGGGTAAAATACACTCTGTAGTTACGCGACTCACACCCTTCCATCAAACACCTTAGGCTAATTCTGGCACAGTAAGGATACCAGTTACTGGACAGTGTTGTGTACTGACACATACCCACTTAGGGCTAACATCTACTAAATTCAATACTAAACTCCAAATCCCATTATTTGACGACTGATATGTAACAAATTATTAATACTTTCAGTACATTACCTGGTATGAAATTCGCTTACTTAAAATAGCAGATGTGGGTGAAAAAGCGGATCATTTCACCTTTCTCAATTTAAAAACTAATCGTTTAACAATTCAGGTGATAAATGGATCAAACTAAGCCTTCAATGCAGCACGAAAATTTTGACATTTCTGAGCAATATGTGGAAGAACGGGCACCTATCATTCGTCAAAAACGAGTGAAGGCAGAGTCGCAACATACCTATGTTGAAATTGAGGGCAAGCGATTTCCGATTGTCAATTATTCGACGTGTGGAATCGCCGTCGAAGGAGATGACTTACTCGCAAACGTAGAGTTATTAGAAGACGTGCCGCTTTATGTATGTGGCATAAAGCTAAAAACTCTACAACTCAAAAAAGCGAGAACTGGTGCTTCGGCTAAAAACACCGAAATCGGCTACGAGATCATGGGTGAGCCGTTAAATTTTCAACAAGTTGATGCCGCGCAACAGTCGGGCCAGCTGATTCAATCACACCAGCAGTATATGCACAATTCCCTCGACATTCCAATGTCCATCAAAGCCGAGGTATATGAGATTAAAGATTGGCTGGAACACCTCAAAATGGAAATTGATGCAAAAGAAAAAAACTTTTCGCCGACCAGCTATAAGGCCATCGCTGGTTACGAGAAAACGATGGTGGCCGTTGTTGCCGACTATCTGCATGAGGTTTTCCCCAAGGTGTATGGCAAATTCGAAAATACATTAAAAGAACTCCCGGATGAGATTCGTGAAAAATCATTGGAGTTTTTGCACCAAAAACTGTCGGGGTTACTACATAGCGCACCATTTGCAAAACGTGCCTATTCCAAACCACTCGGGTATGCAGGCGACTACGAGATGATGAATCTAATCTACCGCAATGAGAACGTTGGTGAAAGTTTGTTCGCTCGCTGCCTACACCGCTTCTGCATCGATGTACCTGCCGCGCAAGCGGTGCGGAACCGCGCAAGTTACCTTGTCAATAAAATTACCTCAGCTATTGATACTGTGCCGGAGAGTGACGAGCTTCGAATATTATCAGTTGCCTGTGGTCCGTCAAAGGAATGGCAGTTATTGGTTCCTCAATTAAAAAATACTCCAAAGAATATCACGGTAGATTTACTCGACCAGGATGAGGACGCTCTGCTGTGTGCGCAAAGCGAGCTGAAACATCTCACCCAAGTGCATGACAGCTCTGTACGCTTCCGTTTTGTAAGAAAGGCCATCAAGAATGTTATTTCGCGTGGCATGGGCGAAAACAAATATGACCTCATTTATTCCGCCGGCCTATTTGATTATTTCTCAGATCCCGTGGCCTTCACAGCTGCGTCTAAACTATTTGACAGCCTGAAACCGGGCGGGAAATTAATTATCGGTAATTTTGATGTAGGCAACCCGAGTAAAACAGTGATGGACTACGTTTTTGACTGGCCACTTATTTATCGCTCAGAACAAGATCTACGCAATCTGTACCAAAATTTAAGTGATGTAATATCGGTTGAGAAGGAGGAACTGAACATAAATCTGTTCTGTGTTATCGAAAAAAAAGTTGTGCCACACTAATCTAACTCATCAAGAATGGAATTAGAACAACGAAAAGACCAGGAACATTTCGAGGAAACGAGAAATGTTCTTTTGGTTTTAACGAGAAAGATAACTTTTCCGCTGTATTTTGCTTTTTGGCTCTGTGACATTATTTATGTCCCAGAGCTGAAATGGGAGTTCTTGGGCCTACGCAGTCTAATTATTCCATTGGCAATATTGGTACACTATTTAGCAATCAAGACACGAACTTTTCAGCAAGTTCAGATGGTTGGTTTAATCTATACTCTCGGATTATCCTTACCCATTACCATTATGATTATCATGATTAACGACTCTAGCTCTCCTTACTACGCCGGCCTTAACCTCGTGATATTTGCTACGCTCAGTTTCATTCCCTGGAAGAGATCATACTTTCCTTTGGTTATTTTTGCGGTCTTTGCACCCTTCTATACCTATAGTTTAGTTACCAGTACAGGCACGACGGACTATGTAAACCTAGCCGTATCTAGTTTTTTTATTGTTGGTGCAATTGTAATAGCCTGGGTTATTCGAATATTTCGCGATCAATTGCAATTTAAAATGCTGGAAGCAAGGTGGGAATTAGAAGAAGAAATCGAAAAAAGAAAACAAGTTGAAGATGAATTGATATTGGCGAGAGATGCGGCGATGAAAGCCAACCGGGCAAAAAGCAGTTTTCTAGCCAATATCAGTCACGAATTGCGCACGCCATTGACGGCGATCAATGGGTTTGCTGAAACCTTACTGGAAAGTGGGCAAACGGTATCGGAGCGCGCAAAAAATATCAATACAATCATTCGTAACGGCAACCACCTGCTAGGCCTACTCAATGAAATACTCGATCTTTCGAAAATCGAAGCGGACAAGATGGAAGTTGAAAGAATCAAGGTACCGACATTCCAGTTCATTGATGATGCGGCATCTGTTGTCGAGGGATTAGCCAAGGCTAAAGGTTTAGAGTTTAAGGTGAATATTGTTGGTTTATTACCCAAAGAAATATTGACTGATCCAGTTAGGTTAAAACAAGTCATTATCAATTTATGTAGTAATGGCATAAAGTTTACTGAGTGCGGTTATGTTCATCTGAATATCGAATGTAATGCACAAAACAATACGCTGTCGTTTGTAGTAGAGGATAGTGGTATTGGCTTGACGGCAACACAAATAGAAAAGTTGTTCAAACCATTTACACAAGCGGATTCATCAACAACTCGTAAGTACGGCGGGACTGGCTTAGGGTTAGCACTTTCCAAGCGTCTTATCGAACTAATGGGAGGGACAATAACAGTACAAAGTGAAGAGGGAAAAGGAAGTAAATTTATCTTAACTGTAGCGACCGGACCTTTAGCTGGTGCTGAGTTTGCCCGAGAAGGCACCGTAGGGACAAATGTACAGAAACCGGAAAGCCGGCCGGCAACGAACGGCAAATTAATTGGGTCAGTGTTACTGGCTGAAGATACACCTGATCTGCAGACGCTGATCTCGCATTATGTTCGTAAGACGGGTGCCACTATTACGGCGGTAGAGAATGGGCAGATGGCAGTGGAGAAAGTAAGCCAACAGGCATACGACCTGGTTTTGATGGATTTGCAAATGCCAGTGATGGGCGGTATCGAAGCAATGACAATTATTCGTGAAAACGGCTATAACGGCCCTATCGTTGCTTTGACGGCCAATGCAATGCAGCAGGACAAGGAAAGATGTTTGGCAGCCGGTTGCAACAACTTTATGAGCAAGCCAATAAACAAGAAAAAGCTCATTGAGTTGGTGAAAAGCTATTTGAATACGGCTGATGAGGTGGCCGAGGCGTCGCCGATTACATCTGCCTTGTTGGAGAAGGAGCCCGAGTTAGAGGATATCGTAACAAACTATGTTAGCGGGTTGCCAATTAAACTGGAACGCGCAATTATGGCACTGAATAGGGAAAATTGGAGTGCATTGAATAATATTATTAATGAAATAAAAAGCAGTGCTGATATCTATGGATACCCCGCCTTGTCCAAATTAGCAGCAGAAACAGAATTTCAATTGCTGAACAACAATTACCCGGAAGTAAACAAGTTAGTCCATGATTTAAGAAGCGTTATTGACCTCATTGCTCAGGGTAGCGGCATTGAACAATAAGGTCAATTAATCGGGCTTTGAAAATTTTCTGCCCTGACGATAATAGCAAATAGATCCATTGCGTCATTTAATTGGCTATCACTTAGGTAAGGTGCTGAACCGCAGGATTTCACCCCGGCTGTCACAAAAGAGTTTTTGCTCATGCAAGGAATCATCAAGTAATATGTGGCGATGATTATCACAAAGAAAAACATCACGATAGCCTGCTCCACGAATCATCACATAATATAATCCCTATCTTAATAGTCATAAAAATAGCGAGTATTCGCGATTTTCCAAGCAGTTAGGAAGCTAGTCACGAAGATTGGGGAGTTTTTATTCGCAGTTCTAGTATGTCATTTTTTCCACAAAACCACGTAATTGACTAAACTCATCTGTGTTTACTGCTATTATTTAAAGAGTAACAAAAGGAATCAGAGTGATGCTGAGATCACCAAGGTTATTTTTCTTACTAATGGTGATGATTACAGCAAGTTTTTATCGAACATTTCAGCTGAGTCTAGTGTTAAGGAGAATCTAATGAAGCTCTATTTAGCCCAACATGGCGAAGCATTTGCTAAAGAAAAAGATCCCACAAGGCCATTGACCGATAAAGGCAAAACAGATGCTGAAAAGATGGCCAGTTTTTTAAAACATGCAGGTGTCACATTCGAGCGCATACTGCATAGTGAAAAGTTACGCGCACAACAAACAGCGGAATGTTTTGCAAATATCATTGCACCACAAATCACAATAGAAAGCAGTGGTATCATTAATCCAAATGATGATCCAAAAGCATTTGCGTGGCAGGACGATAGCTGGGACAAAGATACACTTGTTGTAGGTCATCTACCGTTTATGTCCAAGTTGGTTTCACATTTAATTATCGATGATGAAAACATTATAATTGCTGCTTTTCAACCGGCTAGCATTGTCTGTTTGGAATTCCATGAAAATAAAAAATGGACAATTAACTGGATGATAACACCT
>CALZHW010000112.1 GCA_945787125.1 uncultured Ectothiorhodospiraceae bacterium | reverse complement strand
TATTTTTTGTTTCCAGAGATCAATATTTTTGTTCACTGCAAGCCGTTTATCATGATCGTGTGTTAGTGAAATCACCTCACCAATATCCGCCAATACATCGATGATTGTATTCTCCACACTATCTATACTACCCACACTACCCACATTATAACGAATAGAACCTGTACATATTCCGGGTTGAGCATCCAGTAGGCCGAGCAATGATAATAAGGTAATAGTTTTACCACTACCACTTTCCCCAATAATTCCCAGGGTTTGACCACGGTTCAAGTTAAAGTTTATGTCAACCAGTGTTTGCGGGTGATGCTCAGCATCGCGAGAGAGAATATATGCATTGAGTCCTGTTACTTCAAGTAGAGTGTTGTTCATATTTTATTGTTTATCTAATTTGTTAATGAATAAATGAGTGAGTAGATAAAGCGCAGATAATACTAACATCACGGCAATGGCTGGAATGGTTGAGGACCAAATTTCTCCTTGTAACATATAGTTGGCGCCAGCTTGAATCATATTGCCCCATGAAGAAGCGGGTTCTTGTACGCCAAATCCAAGGTAGCTTAGGCTGGTTTCCATGAGTATGGCTTCAGTCATGATCAAACTCGCTTGGGCGGCCAAAATTCCACGGCAGTTGAACCACAATATATGTTTGAACATTATTGTATGGATCGGCAAACCACTGGCGATCGCTGAATTGATAAAACTTTTTTCTTTGAGTACATTTACCCGATTGTTAACTATTCTGGCTACCGAGGGTATATGACTGATACCAATGATTAACATAATCAGGTAAATTTCCGGTTCAAAGATTGCGATGACTAAAAACAAAATTACCAGGCGTGGCATTGATTGCAGACAGTTATTAAGAAGATTTATGATTCGTTTGCCGTTGCGCGTAAAAAATATTGTCATTGCGCCCAGTATGCTGCCGAGAGTAATTGCCAGTGATACAGCAAGCAAACCTGGCAAAAAATACGCTTCAGTCCCGAGCATAAGTCGCGTTAACACATCTCGACCCATATAATCGGTACCCAATAGATATTCTGTGTTCAACGGTGCCGCGAGTATTTGGTCGAGTGCTAAGTCTTCTGGGTCATGGGGTAAAAAACCAAAACTGGCGCACAAATAGAAAGTACAAACTGTTAGCAATACCAGTGTTGCATAACAGAGTGTGATCAATTCCATTGATGACCAATGTCGAAAAATCTGCCTTGTTGAACGACCAAGTCGTAATTTATACGACATAGATAGAGCCACTATTCATGTGATGCTCGTGGATTTATTAGCACGTAGCACATTCGTGACATAAATTGTACGATTCTTATGACTAACACAGTGAGTAATACCGCCGATAAAAGCAAAGGCAGGTCACGACTTTGTGTTGTTTGCCATAATAACCGACCTATACCCGGCCAGTTAAAAATCTGTTCGATGATGATGGTTGCACCGAATAAATACGCAATGCGATTACTCAATAGAGTGAGTAGTGGGAAGGCGATACCTTCTTTGAAGAGATGCCGAAATACAGAGGCACCTTTTGCTCTGGCGCATATTATGTAATCTTCTTTGGATACTCGCTTAACTTCGTAGCTAACTTGCTGGGTTATCTCAAGAACCAGACCACTACCAATCGCCAATAAAATAACCGGCAAAAGATAGAAAATAGCGCCGCTGGTTTCGCTTTGTTGGACCAAAGGAAAGTGATCAAATAGTCTGCCTGATAAAAATATGACAAGATAGGCTAACCAGAATAGAGGAAAAAAGGAAAGGCAATTAAGCCCGAACGATAATATTTTTTGTGTAATCGGTTGGTTGTTTTTGATAATCAAGGCTGAAAAGGGCAGGGATATTACGAGCGACAGCAATACAGCGAAAAATATTAGGCTAATAGTGTTAAGCATAAATTCAATAGACTGCTGCATAGCGGGCAGTCCATTGCTCAATGATAAACCAAAGTTGCCACTTAATACAGCAGTTATCCACAATATGAACGCTGAGGTAAAGTCTATATTGTCCAAATCCAGCTCTTCATTGACGGGCATGTTTTCACTGATCATCAGCAAGTAGGCGGTCAACATGTCTTCATTGGGTGAATAAAATAGCAGAATGAAAACACTAAAAGCAATTATAAATAGAATAAGCACGGTTGCGCCAAGTTCTTTAAGTATGGCGCGCGAGATAGGTTTTATAATTGCCCAGCTGACCATTGTTTGTCGCTACTTGAATTCCCAAAGATGCGCATTTTCAAAAAATTTGTAAGGGTGGATTTGTATATTCTTCAATTTATTTGTATAGGCAGCAAACCGCGTTAGTGACCATAGAAAAGTGTAGGGGCTATCTTCCGCAAGGATTTCATGAAGTTTATGGTTAATCGTACGCTTTTCCTGATGATCGGTACTGGCTAACGCTAAACCTAATAATTGATCGACCTTAGGATTATTATAGCTGATGAAGTTATTTTGCCATGCTGTATTGTAACGTGAATGGAAAATATCATCGATGTCTGATGCATCATCAAATGCCCAGGTGGCAAAGGTAATGTCAAAATCATGCTGTGCAAATATTGCTTTCTTCCAGGATTTTTTTTCTAAAAAGACTAGGTTTATTTCAATGCCAATTTTATTCAAATAATTCTTGTAAGCCAGTACAATTTTTTTGTTGGATTCATTGTTTTTTTCTATCGGAACTTTAAGATTAAATCTCACGGGTTTACCATGTGAATCAATAAAACCTTCAGGCGTTTTAATCAGTCCTGCTTGTTTCAATAAAGCGATGGCTTTGTTTGAATCAAAGTCAAGTGGAATGACATCCAGATTGTAGGCCCAACTACCCGGCGCAAATGGACCGGATATGATGGCTCCATTGTTATTGTAAAAAGCTTTAAGCATTTGTTTGCGGTTTACTGCATAGGATAATGCTTGTCTGATGAGTTTGTTATTGAGTAAAGCGTTGTTATGATTATAGGCAAAAAATGAATATGATAACGTATTATAGCCAATGAGTGAAAAACGTGAGTCCGCTTGTAGCTCATCGATATGCCGTGGATCAACATCAACCACCATATCCAGACTATTGAAAGTCAATGCTTGATTCATTATGTTTTTATCAGAAAAAGGTTGCATAATTATTTTTTTTATTTTTGGTGAACCCAGGAAATAATCCGGATTCGCTAATAAAGTAATTTCACGATTAGTATTACTGCTGAGGAAGCTATAGGGCCCGGTGCCTATGGGCTGATTACTAAAGCTGCTCAATTTGTTAAGATATTTATACCGAGACAGTTTGTGTTTAGGCAATATTTTAAAGGTAAATAAAGATAAGCTATTCAAAGATTTTTGAGTCAAGGAAAACTTTACTGTGTGGTCATCCAAAGCGAGAACTGAATTAAATGCATCGAACTGTGTTTTGTGACTGGATTGAGTTTTTGGGTGTTTAACTAAATTTACCGTGAAAACCACATCATGGGCATTAAACGGCTTATTATCTTTGCCGTGCCAGCTAACATTTTTTCGTAGGTGAAAAATCCAGGTCTTCTTATCAGTGGAGACCTCCCAGCTTTCGGCAAGTTCAGGAACAATTTCTTGCGATTCATTGATGCCGATTAAGCCATTGAAAATCAGCTCTGATAGTCTCAACGATGACATTTCACGGCTGGTATATGGGTCGAGTGTATCAGGTTTTATTGATTCTCCGTAGTATAGTGTGCCATTCGCAGCAATGCTATTTGCTGATAATAGGCACAATGCAATAAATCCAGAAATAATCCCAGAGACTAACAGGCGATGGTGATTGAATAATAGTTTGTTAAAATACATTCGATTGTCCTGAGCTACGTTGTTGAAACAAATATTCACCTTGTACGGCATCTTGAATCTGACGCATGACCGGGAAATTTTCTCCTAGAGAAAAATAAATTTGCAGGCTTTTGGCGAATTTTTTGTTGGCACGATAGGCTTCTGCAAGATTGAGTAGTAGTATTGGTTCATTGGCTAATAGGCTATTCATATCACTACGGTCTAGTGCATACTCGAGCAACCGTAGAGCTTTATCTTCAAGATTTTTCGCCAGAAAGTAACGACCTACATTTCTACTTAATTCTTCAAAACGCTTACTTTTGCCGTTCTCTGCGGCCAATTGTGCTGTTTGTACGAGTGTAGGACAGTTACCCTCAACAGTTAAACACATTAACACGGCATCAGCACTGATAAAGGGATCATTTTTATCATTTTCCACGGCTTCTTTCCAAACTTGATAAGCACGACTTCGTTTACCGTCTAGAAACCCGTGCGTGCTGGCTCTGACGGCTTTTAGCTGACTTTGTTTTTTAGGCAGTAAGCGCAGCGCTTCGACTTTATTAGAATACTCATTGGCACTTTTCTCATCATTTTCAAAAATCAATAAATCTGATAGATAGAATGTTGCCGTATCGCCATATTTCTTGTCATCTTTGATTTGATGCAATAGGTTTTTTGCATATTCCATATAAAAACTATGTAAGGTGTCCGCTAACGTGGACTCGTAAAAATTGATAATTTTGTTTGTTGTTATTTTTTCAGTATATGACGGTGCATGAAATGTCAGCCTGTTGTATATTTCACGGGCATCTTCCAGTGAATGGTTTGCAACAAATATACGCAATGCATAATTTCCCGCACGAGTAGTAAGTACATTACGATTATTGAAAAATGCCTCTTTTATGTTGTTACTTAGCGATTCATTGTTTTCAATGGGCTGTTTTTCACGCGCTTGAATAAAGCCAATTGCCATGTCTGTAATTAAATGTTTGTCTTTTAGGTCGTTGGCTATTGTGTGAAACTCATCTTTTTTACCTTTTCGAAGGGCGATCCATGCTTGATATATTTTAGCCAGATTTTTATAGTTTACATCGACACTGGAGTTTGAAAGAAACTGTTCAATTTGAGCTTCGGCATCATCATATTTTTCTAATTGAAGATAAATATCCGTTAAATACAGGTACAGAAAAATACTTTTATCTTTATCGTTTTCTGTCAGTAGCGATTCTAGAAAAATCTGCTGCGTGGTTTGTGATTTGGAGGCAATATCTTTGCTAAGTTTCGCATTTTTGGAAAATATTATCGCAACTTTTAGCTTGTTTTTTGCCTCCAATGCATTCAAATTCACGGTGCTGTTTAAGATTACCTTTGCCGCTTGATGGTATTGTTTTTGTTTGTAGGCATTAAGGGCCTCATCAATTGGCGCGGCGGTAAGTGGGGCAGCCAATAAGAATAACAATATCGATATAATTTGTGTTGACGCTTTCTGCACTTTTCTATCCTTTTAATTCAGGAAGCTTGCTGATGAATATCCTGCTCCATTGCATATCCTGGCTTTGAAATGCAAGAACACCATCTTTAGAACAAGATAAATCTTTATTTAAAATGGTGTGCGTATTCAATAACAAATGTTGATGTGTATTAAGATTGACGAGTTGTATGGGATTAATATTTTTATTTTTATTATCGACGTAAGCGAGATATTCTGTGTTCGGAATCCAGGTTGGGCCAGTGTTGCTGTTCAGTACTACATTATCTGCGAGACGATATTCTTTTAAGATTATATCGTTGACAGGTTTAGTGATTTGACTGTTAAGCGCAATAATATCCCATTGTACAGCGACATCGTTACTGCTACTGAGGTGAAAAAACGCAATTTTTTTACCATCACTGGACCAACTCGGTCTGACGCTGATGTTCGATAAATTGGTAAGCTGTCGTAATGAGCTTGCAGGTTTATCGATATTGTCTATGACAAACACTTGATAGATACCTTCGGTTTCTTGGATAAATGCTAGTTGTTTTGAGTCGGGTGACCACACTGGATAAAATGTATTTTTATCTCTCGTTGTGAGTTTTATAATTTCAAGGGACTTGGTGTCTAAACGATAGAGCTGTGGTCTTCCGTCCCTTGATGAAATGAATGCAATGAATCGGCCGTCATTGGACCAGCTAGCATGGGAATCCTTGCCTGAGTGATTTGTCAGTCGTTGATAGTGCGTATTATTAATATTGCCACGATAGAGATCAAAGTTATCCTGCTCGCCGTTGCTGGTAAAAACAAAGTCCTTATTGTTCGGCGCCCAGGATATGCCATAGTTAAAACTTATTTTATCACTGCTTTCCCCAAACAAATCGTCGAGACTCTCCGTTTCAGTATGAATAGCTATCGTTTTCAGGCTATTACCCTGGGTATTGCTGAGTATTATTTCGCGTTGTGAAGTATCACTGCGCTCAAAGCTTACTAATTCACCGTCGGCGGACCAGTTTGGTTGAGTATCGTTGTGCTGATTTTTACTATTTGAAATAGAATTAACAAAAACTGGCTCTATAACTCGCACCGGTTCATTTGCTACCGCGCTAGCGATGAGCCATGGATTAACGATTAACAACAACACAAAGTTATACATATATTTTATTAAACACGTCAGGTTAGAGAGAGTTGATATTCTTTCTAGTGTTGCAATTTATTGTCCAGTAAATTTGCTGGTTACAGAGTTAACGGCAGAGCAGCGGAGAGCTTAAGTAGAGCCGTTAGCTTTTGGTGTGTATTTTGGGATATTTACTAGTTGTAGAGTGAAAAACAAGCATATTGTATTTGTAGAGTTGATTTTTACGCTAGTTTATGTGGATTGCAACGATGAGGGTGACGACTAGGAGACTTATCCAATACCAAATGCGTTTGAAATAAATCCTCATTTACAAAGCATCCTATTGAAAAATCTATTCCACATTAGGTCTCAATCTCAGAATCTTACTACATCTTATGCCGGCTAAAGCCACATGAATATCAAGATGGTGGGCTAAGTTATTTAATAATGATTCATCCTTCAGAAAAACCTGGATTCATATTTAACCATTTCTGTATTGCGACCGATATCTTACCAAGTGTTTTTTGAGATTATACTTATTGAAGCTAACTTACGTTGCGTGGATCACTTTTATCCTATGCTGACATTTATTATGGAAATGGCATCAAAGACATTCGATTAGCCTTGTAAAATATTCAACATTTTAGTTTCGCTCATTAATCAGAAAAAAATCAACCGATACTATACAGTCAAAATTAGAAAAACTTAGAGTAATAGAATGAAATACCAACCTGATATAATCAATAAGCAAATATTTGCGGAAGGCAATATACAAGTATCACCTCAAGAAGTTTTGCGCCTTAACGCACAACCACCATCTCAATTTCAAGCAAATTTTGAAAATACGATGGTAAATAATGGCTACCAACTATTGCTAACTGGTTATGCTGCTAAAATATTACAAAACGAAGAAGCACTAGATTATTTTACTGACTTACAGCGTGCAATTGTATCACTGAGAGGAAATCCGCGACCAACTTTTGGCGGATATTTAAAAATGGGGACGGTTGATACGCGAACCCTTGAATCAAATTCGCACCATATTTCATATAATATTGCCAATGGGCAGGTACTCATTTTTAATATTACGCTAAAAGACAATGTTAAATTAATGCGTGATAAGCTTGAAAAAATAGGGCTTTATAATGTAAAAAAAATTGGGCAAGGTAGATGGGAGACAGAAAAAGTTGCATGCGTAACAACCCCCTATGCCGCAGTAAATGGGCAATCTAATAACCTTGGTAAAGCCACCTGGCTTATGGGTGCCCACTTAGAATTTGAGTTTGGTGAAAATGCGGTCAGTGAATATACGCTTTTCCATAATCCCAGTGTTGGCGGGCCTGGTGATACCTGGGAATCTATTCAAGACAAATTTGGCATGACAACTGATGTAGCCATAAAATTAAGTGAGATGTTGATAAAAACACAAGAGAATAAACATCAAACCAAATGGATGACGCATAGCCAAGGTGGGCTTATATTCGCTGAAGCGGTTCGTTATCATTTAAATGGTAATAGCAGTTGGGCAATTACTGGTGGATTTAATGGTGTCTTCGGAAAAAATAAAGGCGAATCACTCAACATGCATAGTGTTGCATTTCATGGCAACGCAAATAATAACGTGCGCTCCAGTGTGTTATTTAAGCGAGCAGGCATTGATGTACTTGCGACTCGTAGTAACGATTATGATATGGTAAACACAATCATTGGGCTTAATACTCTCAATGCTTGGCGTATTATTGGGTCGGTAGTGTACGCGGAGCACACAATGGGTGGCACGATTCAACAAAGCCCACACACGTTAATGCACGATAATTTCGAGACGTGGGATGAGAAAATGTGCAATGGACCAGGTGATGGCAGAAATAATTTTCAAAAAGGATTTGATGTCATCGACAAGGCAGGTCGAGGTGGTGTCAAATACATCAATAATTTTCTCAAATTATGAAAAAATTAATCATTAAATACCCATTAATCAAATACAGTTTGCAGGTAATTATAATGTTCGCTTTTTTATCAAAAGCATTTGCTTTGAGTAGTGCTCCCAATGAACCTATTAAATTGCAGCCTCGGCAAATTAATTTGTCCGGTGATATTCTTTCGTTTTCGATGCCCGAAAATTTCAGTACTGATATGCCGGCGAAAGATATGGTTGAATCGGTCAATCTATCGGATGAACGGATCTTTGATAAATATTCAGAATTCACGTTAATTCAACGCTGGTGGGATTTTAAGGAGAGAGGTTTTTTTGCAAAAGGTTATGGTACCGTAATGATGACTATGTATATTAAACAAGCCCCTGAAAATTCAGATTATGATATTTTAAATCCGCTTGGGTTTATTGGTACTATAATAACGAAATTTAATGACATCAGCAAAAATGATGGTACTGAAGAAAATAGTAGTGAAATTCCTTCAAACTCATATCCTAAGTTTTATCAAGCTTATAAAATAAAAACAATTAATTCATTGCATTGGTTTCGTTACTCTGTAGAGTCAAATGTAACAGGTCGGCTTGATATCAATCATGCTATACCGATTACCCCGCAACATTATATTGTTGTAGAATTTGCATTCGCCCCTAATAGCAACGTATCCACTCGGCAATTTATTGAAGAACATGGCCGCCCGCATATGGATGCCATTCTAGATACGCTTACTATTCAATTTTCTCCTAAAAGCAAGCTACCATCGATAAACAGTCAGCCAATTGACTTGGACAAACTCATAAAGGAAAAATTTCACGCAGGACAAGAGCCGGTGATAGTCAATGAGGAATTACTCAATTCAATAAAACATATCAGGATAGAATAAATATTGCTCTGCATATTGTTTATCGTTCGCATTCCTAAAAATAATATTCTAATATCCAAGGATAATGTTCAGCCAATTTTCTCCAGCTTATAGGGTGCCTCTATGTACCAGCGAAACTCGCAAACCGCTCCGAAAAACAGCGCTAGCAGACCTCTATGACAGGGTAAGCATTCGGGGCTACCCAGAGATTGCTGGTGCGTGAAACGCACCCTACGATAGATTTGGAAATCTATAGTTCGTAGGGGTGCCTTATCATTTAAGAACCTTTTTGCTCGGCATAATGCAATGGGCCGCCTCGAAATGGCGCGAAGCCGGTGCCGAATATGATACCTGCATCCAACAAGTCTGAATTTTCGACCACGTTCTCCCGTAAGCAGGTTGTGGATTCGTTAACCATTTGGTTGATTAGACGATCGGTCAATTGCTTAACATCAACAGTCGATGCTGGCATTTTTGGTGTGACTTTTTTACCGGCTTTATATTTATAAAAACCATTGCCGGATTTCACACCCAGCTTCCCATCCTCGACCATTTTTTTCAAGCTTTCGGGCACTTCAGCATCCAATTCATTTGCTAAATTTTGCGCGACTGATAAACAAATATCCAATCCTACGGTATCAGCCAGGGTTAATGGTCCCATTGGCATACCGAAATCTTGCGCCAGTTTATCGATCACTACTGCCGGAATACCTTCTTCGTGAATTCGCACGGCCTCTAACATATACGGCATAAGAATCCGATTTACCAAAAAACCTGGGCCACTTTTGACCGGCAACGGTAATCGATCAATTTGCCCGGCAAATGCCGCGGTTCTTGCGGCGATTTCTTTATCGGTGTTGTCCGCGGTCACTATTTCTATTAATGGCATCTGTGCTACGGGATTGAAAAAATGTAATCCAACCAAGCGTGCGGGGTTTGCCAGTGTTGCTCCCAGTTTTTCCAAGGGTATGCTGCTGGTATTGGTGGTTAGCAATGCATCGGCGCGCATTTTGGGTTCAATTTCTTTATACAATCCTTGTTTGGCGTCGATGTTTTCGATGATCGCTTCTATAATAATATCTGCCTTCGGTATCCCGAGGCCGCCGATGTCTGGAATGAGTCGATCCATTGCAGCTGTTATAGCCAGGCGATCACCATAAAGCTTGCGAGTGAAAAGTTTGTGTGCACGACCGATCGCTTTGGCGATACTTTCCGGGTGCCTGTCCTGCAATGTTACTTGTAAGCCGCGCAAGGCACACCAGGCAGCAATGTCGCCGCCCATTACACCCGCACCGATAACATGCACATGTTGCAGTTTTTTGATTGTAGTGGATTTTTTCCCTTCCGCTTTGAGTTGTTCACGCAGAAAAAATACCCGGATAAGATTTTGTGCGGTTTTGCCCATAACCAGGCTGGCTTCTGAACGCGCCTCTTCCTCCAGCATTTTTTCCGGCATATCATAGTAGTTAGCCCATAAATCAATGATAGCGTAAGGTGCAGGGTAATGTTCTTTATTGGCTTTTTTAGCGACGTTTCTGAGTATTAATTTTTTCAGCGTAGGGCGTACCAGCGAGTGATTGCTTAACGCCAGCAATTTTTTCAGCTTACGCGCGGGTGGTTTATCCATGATGACTTTTTTAGCTGCTGTTAAGAGCTGACGCTGAGGAACGGAATAATCAATCATGCCCATTTTTCGGGCTTTTTTTGCGACTATCGTTTTACCTGTCAGCATGACATCCATTGCCATTGGCGCACCAATGAGTTTTGGTAATCTTACTGTGCCACCAAACCCTGGATGAATGCCTAGTTGCACTTCTGGTAAGCTAATTTTACTGGTTTCTTCTGCAATTCGGTAGCGACATGCTAAGGCTAATTCATAACCGCCGCCCATGCAGAAGCCATGAATTAAAGCAAGCGTGGGGCATTTTAATGCTTCAACGCGATCCATCATTCGTTGGCCACGTTGCACATGCGCCATTGCTTGTTGATGATCTTCAATGCGGGTGAATTCTTTTATATCTGCCCCAGCGATGAAGCCATTTTTCTTATCTGATAAAAATATCACGCCGGTGGGTAGGCTGCCAGTTTCGATGCCACTGAGAATATCTTCCAGTTCTTCCAGTACAGGTACACACAGAACGTTGGTGCTGGACTCTGCTTGATCCAGATGTAACCACATGATGCCTTGTGAGTCAGTGATCGGATTCCAATGTAGATATGTTTTATTTTGTGTCATGCTATTACTCCGATTCTTTTTCAACTAACATCGCACCGCCTTGACCACCACCAATACATAAACTGGCGATCCCTCGTTTTGCGTTGTTACGTTTTAAAACGTGCAGCAAATGCAAAACAATTCTAGCGCCACTGGCGCCAACGGGGTGGCCCAAACTAACGCCACCGCCATCGACATTTAATTTATCCATGGGAATTACGCCCAAGGCTCTGCTGCTGTTTAGGTGTTGCTGGCAATATTCTTCGTCCTGCCAGGCTTTGAGACAGGAAAGTACCTGGGCAGCAAATGCTTCGTTTATTTCCCAGTAGTCGATATCATTTATGGTGTAGTTGTGACGTTGTAATAACGGCGCCATGGCATGTGCTGGCCCAAGTCCCATTTGCGCAGGATCTAACCCTGCCCACTGGCAATCCATGATTTTTCCAAGGACGGGTAAGTTAAATTCCTTTACTGCATTTTCACT
>CALZHW010000111.1 GCA_945787125.1 uncultured Ectothiorhodospiraceae bacterium | reverse complement strand
CAGAAATTCGTCAATTTGCAAGTGACAAGCTGGCTTTGCCGAAGAACAAAAGTTATTTATATTATACTGACCTTGAGCGACCTTATGTGGTTTGGAATGTATTTGCTGCACCCGAGTTTTCATTTGCCGCTAAAACCTGGTGCTACCTCATTATAGGCTGCGTTAGCTATCGGGGTTATTTTGATGAGCAAGACGCGATTAAAACCGCAGAAAAACTTAAAGAAGAACAATACGATGTGCATGTTGCAGGAATTGCGGCTTATTCAACCCTCGGCTGGTTTGACGATCCCTTGCTCAATAGCATGATACATTGGCAAACCCGCAACTTGGCTGGACTGATATTTCATGAGCTCTCTCATCAAATTATTTACATAAAGAACGAAACCGCCATCAATGAAGCCTTTTCTACCGCTGTAGAGCGTTTGGGTACAATGCAGTGGTTACTGAGTTTTCATCCTGATGAGCTAAACATTTATTTACAATCGTTGACCGCACAGCAGGACTTCAGGCAACTGTTATTGGATACCCGTGGCCAATTAATGATGCTGTATGAGTCTGATATTAACGTAACAACAATGCGCGCAAAGAAAGCAGAAATAATTGAGAATCTTAGACAGCGATACGAACAGAAAAAATTACAGTGGCCAGATAATATTCAGTTTGATGGGTGGTTTCAGCAGCCGATTAACAATGCGAGACTCACTTCAACCATGACTTATTTACAGCAGATTCCCGCATTTTATCAGTTATTTATCGAAAATAACGGCATATGGCAGGATTTTTATCAGTCCGTTATAAGGCTAGATAAAATGAGCAAAGCAAAAAGAGATGCATTTATTGCCAACAAGTTAATTCAAACACCCGATATTGAACGCTTAATAACGCTCATAAAATTTAACCTAGATCCTGCAAGTGATCGTACTTGCAGGATCTAGGTTAAAGCATGCCAATTAACCGAGCAACCCGTTACTTTACGATTCGAAGATTCGGCTTGTCCGCACCCTTTGACTTAGATCCCGGTGACTTTGACCCCGGAGATGGTGATGTAGTCGTGGGCTCATCAGCAAACACCATGCCCTGGCCATTTTCTTTGGCATAAATAGCCATAATGGACGAAATCGGAACACAAACATCCATGGCTTTACCAGAAAATCGTGCAGAAAAACTCAGAAAGTTATTGTCAATGAACAATCCTTCCACCGCGAGTGAGCTAATATTAAGCACAATTTTTCCAGACTCAACAAATTCTCGCGGCACAATCACTTTATCCGCATTAGCATCGACAACGATATGAGTTGTCATATCGTTATCACAAATCCAATCATTTAACGCCCTAACCAGATAAGGGCGACTCGACGTCATTTGATCCAACATAACCTACCTTAAGCCACTGCGAGTTCTTTTTCAGCGATGGTTAAGGACTCCTGAAATGAATCACGTTCAAACAAACGTTCGGCATAATCCTGAATGGGCTTAACCAGTGTATCCATAGCAATTCCATAGACGCTTAATCGCCAAAGTAATGGCGCAATACTGCAATCAACCAAGGTAAAATCATCACTCATAAAATAGGGCTTCGCTTCAAAAATTGGGGCGACTGAAGCTAGACTATTTTTAAATTCTTTCTGTGCTGATTCACGCTTGCTGCTATCTTCGCTAATTAAGTCATCTAACAAAACGTACCAGTCATGATCAATTCTATGCAACATTAATCGACTGCGGGCACGAGAAACCGGATCAACCGGCATTAATGGCGGGTGAGGAAATCGTTCATCCAGATATTCCATAACAACTCGAGAGTCATACAAGACCAAATCCCTATCCGCCAAAGTGGGAACAGAGTTATATGGATTTAAATCGATCAAATCTTCCGGCAGATCACCTTGTTCAATTTCTTTTACTTCATACGTCACATTTTTTTCAGCTAATACTATGCGAGCACGGTGACTGTATGGATCATTCGATCCAGAGTATAAAGTCATTACCGATCGTTTATTGGTAATAACCGCCATATTTTCAATACTCCCAAATAATTTGATGCAAATTCAACTTCCACTAAGCGCAGGATAAAAAACAGCCAAGCTAATGGAAAGTTATTGATCCCAAAAACAAAAAGGGCGCTTGGAGTAGCCCAAGCGCCCTAGTTTAACATATTTTTGATTTGCTATGAGGTTTTAAGCAAACCGTATCTACCCAGCGTGTAGCGCATACTGAAGAATACGGCCGCAGCTATTGCCACAGTTACACCCACATCAAACGCGGCGGTCATAGGCAAGTGGTATAGCTCCGGATCTGTTGAACCCGAAATCCATGTATACCTTTCAATCCACGTTCCGATACAAATGCTCGTCGCAACCATGACAATCAATACTGGATTGTGACGTGTTGGGGTAAAAACCAGCGCGCAAAAAGGAATGATGAATTTCATGGCCACGAATGCCCACCAAATAACGGCCAGATCACCTTCCATCATGTTGCGAAAACGAACAATCTCTTCTGGGAGACGCCCGTACCACATAATCAGGTATTGGGTGAAAAACAAGTAGGTCCACAAAATCGTGAATGCCAGCATCATTTGCGCCAGGAAGTTCAAGATCTGATCCGGCACATCCACTACCAACTTACCTGAACGCTTCAAGACGAACAAGAAGATGGCGAAAAATGCCAAGAAGAAGTGGAAATTACTAATGAAATGATAGGCGCCATAACTCGCACTGTGCCAGTTTGGAATCATCGTCATTTCGAAATCCCAGCCAACCATCGTTGCGTATAAAACGTATACCGCCGGTACAAACATGGCTACATTTCTAAAACGGCGCTGCGCCTCATAAGACGGATCTATAACCGCTTCATGCTGGTACTTAATGAAGACACCGTATAACCCAG
The DNA here is from genome assembly GCA_945787125.1 of uncultured Ectothiorhodospiraceae bacterium. GTDB lineage: Bacteria > Pseudomonadota > Gammaproteobacteria > S012-40 > S012-40 > CALZHW01. The sequence goes on along the minus strand of CALZHW010000111.1, from coordinate 9,004 downwards.
CAACAAAGAAAAAGGCTATGACTTGCCGTGCAACCAAGAATGTATAATTATGCCACGCATTTAAATGATGCTCTCCTTCCCCGTGACCAGCATGCGCCAGCCATTGAAAAGTTTGCTCTCCATTTGCAAGAACGATTATTAATAAAATAAACGCCAATGGGAACAAGCCTGCGAGCGATACCGCTAAAAATCTTACCTTCGCACGCCATTTCGCATTTGTCAGGTGTAACAATGAAGCCAATGTTACACCATTAATTGCCAAATAGAGGACGATTAGAAAATCGGCAGTCAGAACTGACCAGCTTCCAAACCCTTCCATAACTTTACCCTACCCTTGTTAATTATTGTGAGCTTGCAACCGAACCAGCTGCATCTTTAACTAATTGCTTTTTGACATAGTTAACAACATGCCAACGTTCTTCTGGAGAAAGATCATTAGAACCACCTTGCTCGTTTGGAACACCATAAGCTGGCATAATTGCACTACCAAAAGAAATAGTTCCCCAGATCCACCCTTCTGTTAATGTCTCCTGGACATAATCAGTGGTTAAATCGATGGCACCAAGTTTCTCACCGACCGGAGAATCCGCCTTTCCGCTCAGTCCATGGCACGCAGAACAAATAATTGTAAACAAATATTTGCCCTTTTTTAATGATGCTTCAGTAGCTTCAACAGGGCTTTTCAAGTCATTCGCCTCATCCCGGTTTTTGACCTTTGTAGGAATGCCCATCACCGGAATGGAGCGTTTTGGAAAAGCCGCCGGCGGGCCTTCCTGGGGTTTAATGCTTGGCTGATTCATCATGTCTGTGGACCAAGGCCAAGCAAAAGCCAAAGAAGGTGCCAATGCAGCGGCAATAATCAATGTTTTCGCTTTTCTTTTCATCAGACTTTCTCTTCTCGTATTTCTAACGCTTTATTACTCTTGAAGAAATCCTTAACAGAATCTAAATTGTCGTCGTCCACTTCCAGCACGATTCCAATTTCGTCAACGGTTAATTTCTCGCTGTATAAAGTGCCTCTTGGGCGAAGCAGCTTCGACATGCCAAGGAAGGCAAATACTGTTGTCCAAATTCCAAAAAATATTAACATCTCGTACATCAGTACGAAGTTAGTTGGAAGCGGAACAACCGGTTTACCGCCTTGCGGCTGTAAGAAAAAGCTCGCCTGCGCTGAGGTCAAGAAGAAAAAGCCAAAGGTAATTCCAAATATCGCACCCATAAGAGTGAAATATTGGATATTAACTGGGCGATGCCCAAGCTTTTCATCAATCTCAGGATGCTCGATGGGTGACATCATATTGATGTCCTCCACCGCTACTCCGGACACGGATTTCGCTTTTATTTTGTCGACAACAACAAAGGCATCATCGAAATCTTTAAACATTGCTAATAAACGATGTTTACTCATTTATGCACCCTCCAATCCAGCGCTACCCGACGGCACAGTGCCACCACTTTGTTGCCTGACACCCGCTTTTTGCTGAGCGTGTTTTTTCTCTAACTCTTCTTCTTCGATCTCGTGTTTCAAATGGAAGCAAAGTTCTTTTACTTCATACATCGAGACACATGGGAAGACCTTGACGAAAATCAGAAACAAAATACCGAACCACCCAAAACTGCCAAATACTATGGCCCACTGTATGACCGACCCCCATAAAATATCCCACTGATGTGGCTGGTGAGCCAGAGAAAGAGTCGGGGCTACAATCATCCAACGCTCAAGATACATACCTAGCTGAAGAACAATTGACAGCACAAATACGGAAGGCATATGACGTCGGAGCTTTTGAAAACACAGTGCAAATGGCACAACCGATCCACAGAAAAGCATTGCCCAGAAGATTGGTGCATATGGCCCGTAAGCTTTTTGCAGCAATAATTCTTTATCGTAAAGATTGTGACCATACCAAGTTGCAGCGAACTCAACAAGATTCAAGTAACTCCAAACCATGGCAATGGCAAATGTTAGCTTACAGGTTTTTTCCATAATGTTTGTAGTCATGTAAGCTTCCATGCGGAAGAAATAACGCAAACATACAAAGAGTGTCATGATCGCAGCACAACCTGAATACAAGGCACCTGCTACAAAGTACGGAGGAAATGTCGTGATGTGCCAACCAGGCATAATCGACATTGCAAAGTCAGATGATACGATCGAATGCACAGATATTGCCAATGGAATCAAGAAACACGCCATTAACATATACGTTCTACGGAAGTTACGCCATTGACGGTCATCTCCGCGCCAGCCCAAACATAAGATGCCGTAAAGCTTCTTGCGCCAGCCAGTTGTATGATCGCGCAAAATAGCCATGTCTGGAATCAAACCAATGAACAGGAATAATGCTGAAGCGGATAAGTAAGTACTGATTGCAAATGCATCCCATACCAGCGGCGAACGAAAGTTAGGCCAGATTCCACGATCAGATACGTAAGGCAGTACCCAGTACAAGTTCCAAACTCGACCCAAATGAATCATTGGAAAGAAGCCCGCTGTCATCAGCGAGAAGGTCGTCATCGCTTCCGCAAACCGATAAATCGGCTTACGCCACTGCGCATGAATGATATGCAGAATAGCCGACAATAACGTGCCCGCGTGACTCATACCGATCCAGAATACAAACGTTGCTATATACATGTCCCACATGTGCGGATTATTTAAAGCCGCCGCGCCAAGACCCATTTTGTACTGATACATTTCTGCTGCAATTGCACAAGCAAGCATCGAAACACATACTGCAAACGTTATCCAGTAGGCCTTTCGTGGCGCTTGCATGGAAGCGATCACATCTGAGTTGATGCGCGACCACTCCAATTTTTCGTCAATTATTTTGTCTTGTATAACTTGACTCATAATTTTTCCTTTTAAATTTTCAAATCACTATAAAGTCAGCTAGCGATCTAAACCTCAGTGTCTCGCACTCTTTCCAAATACATAATGGAAGGATCCACATTTAGCTCTTCAAAAACCCGGTATCCACGAAGCTCTTCATTCGCTTTTTCCTTTTTATGAGTAAATGGGCCGCGTTGTACTTGATGCTTCATCCAGAGTTTGCTTACATTGCTATCGGGATCCATGGTATCACCAAAAACAATAGCGTTAGTCGGACATGCTTGGGCACATGCAGTCAGAAATTCGCCATCTTTCAAAGGACGCTCTTCACGCTGAGTTGTATCCTTAGCGACACGAATCCGTTGAATACAGAATGTGCATTTTTCCATGACACCTTTGTCGCGAACACTCAAATCTGGATTTAATTGCATGTTCAACGGCTCTGGCCATGAATCTTCATAATACGACCAGAAATTGAAATAACGCACACGGAATGGGCAGTTATTAGAACAAAAACGCGATCCAATACAACGATTATAAACCTGGGCATTCAAGCCATCCGGCGTGTGATACGTCGCGGCCACAGGACAGACAGGCTCACAAGTTGCAGCTCCACATTGCTGACAAAGCATAGGCATGAACTTCGCGCCCTGCTCTGCAAAGTCGCCCTCGAATTCCTGTTCGTCCCAGTAACGCTCGATCCGCATCCAGTGCATCGCCTGGCCTTTTTCAAAGCGCTCCTTACCTACAACCGGCAGGTTATTTTCTGCATAACAAGCGGTTGAGCAAGAATTACAGCCGGTACAGATATCTAAATCAATCGCCATACCAAAACGATGTTCATACTTATGAGTTCCGCCTGATTCAGCATCTTGTCTAAAGTAAGAAAAATTTTCTAATACATTCTTTAAAGACATGAGTTACACCTCCCCTTCAGTACGTCGTAACACATCAGAAGAGATGGTACGAACAAGCTTACGACCTGCTTGAGATTCACTACCGCCCATTTTAATAAGCAAGTTAAATTTATGCGCGTTAGTCACTTTAACCCGTGTAGCGAAAGAAGCGAGTTCACCGGTGCGTTTTTCCATGAGTGGATCCAATATTTTCATTGGATTCACGCCACGGTCTTTTGCATAACGACCATATTCTTCATGACCTTGCCCTAAGGGCACGGCGATAGCGTCAGGATGCATGCCTTTGTGCAGATAAACTTGCGTCTCAATACTTCCACTCGCGGAAGTAATCTTCACATAGTCACCATTCTTGACACCTAACTCTGCGGCTTTCTTCGGATGCATTTCAGCCCATGAACCCCAAACAACTTTGGCAATCTGGTCTGGCGCTTCCTGTAACCAAGGAATATTTGCATGACGGCCATCCCACATACCTAAGCGAGGTGACGGAAGCAAGTGCATTGGATAATCATCACTGCCTTTTTCAACATCGTACTTGATGTCCACCAGACGTGGAGTCAATGCAGTTTGCGAACCACTCGCTTTTAACAAACCTGTTTGCAGCATTGAGTTCCAACGCTCTTCAGCAGTGCCTTCTCCGGGCATATTCATCATCGCGGTTTGCAGGTAGCCATAGTAGTCAGCAAACTTGTTGAAATCGCTGCTGCGCATTTTCAACATGGATAACATGATGTCACCAAAGGCTTTGCTTTCTTTATGGATAACTTCCATCAATGGTTGCTGAAAGCTTAGTAAAGAATCTTCTGGTTGATAAGCGGGAACATGTGTACCCCACTCTTCCATCCCTGAATTTGCTGGCAAAATCAGATCGGCTAGCAGGCTAGTTTCATCAGGAAATGAGGTGATAGCCACCTTGAAACCAACACCCGCTAAACCTTCGCGAATCTGTAATGCATCAGGTGCGGTAAACACTGGATTGACATTATAAGTGACCAGCACATCAAGCTTCTTATCGCGCAACGCTTTGGCTAACAATAAAAGATCTTTAGTGTTGCCTTGCTTGGGCCGAAGTGATTTTTCTGGAAACTTATAGGATGCTTCGATGGTCTCACCTACATTACCCATTATCAAATTGAGCAACATGACTGACGCAGCGGAATCATATCCATTTTCAATATTTGTTGTAGAGGCTCCTGCCAATACAAGGCTAGGACCACGCTCACTAAGCAGGCTTGCAATGCGTTTTATTTTTGTCGCGGGGACACCCGTTAGTTTTTCAACGGCTTCCAGGGAATATTGTTTCAGTGAACTGCGCACTTCCGCAGGAACATCGACGGTATTCCAACCACGATCTATAATAAAATTAGCAATACCCAAGGCCAGAGCACCTTCGGTACCGGGTGCTGCGGCGACCCAAAGATCCGCGCTACCACCGGTTAATGTCATTTTAGGTTCTACTTGCACGAGAACACCGCGAATCTCTCTCTTACGAAATTTCGCGTACTCGCCCATGTTATGAACAGGAGATCCCCAGGTACCCATGAAATCAGCACCAAAAGAGAGTATGACACCCGCCTTTGCCATATTATACTTCGGCGTTTCATCACCGAGCATGTCACGCGCAACGGCATTCCAGACTGTGGTATTGACAGTCTCGTGAACAAAGTGATTTTTAGAAGCCACTTGTTCCATCAACTCATCGACGAGCACTGACTGATGACCACTGATTGTGCCAGTTACATAACCAAACTTGTCGGCCTTCAACCCAGAATCTGCACCAATTCGCTTATTCAACTCTGCCAGCGCTTCTTCCCAGCTGACATTTTGCAGACTTCCACCTTTGCGCATCATGGGTGAAGTTACACGATCTGGATTATAATGACCCTGTACCGCTGCCTGACCCATCAAACATGTATTGCCATTATTAATTGGTGAGCTCGGGTTTCCTTCAACTTTCAATACACGTCCTTCACGAACCCGGCCATGAAGACCGCATCCGGCTTCACATGCAGTACATGTGGACGCATACCAAACACCAATACCAGGAATAACATATTCTTCTGGCATTAAATAGGAAACAACTTCTTCTTTACCTTCTTCCAATGTGACTGTGGTTGGCATATCGCAGCCTGCTAAAGCTGTTCCTGCACCGCCCCAACCGAGCATTTTCAAGAATTTTCTTCGATTAACTTTTAAACTCATATTAGTTCACCGTATGTGTTTTCAGTGACCAGCACCTGACCTTACTTGTGACATTTCCAACAGTCACCCGGACCACCATTTGCCTGATGGCAACGTTGACAAAAACCCATATTTAAAGGTTTCTTTTTCTCAGCCACCGTCATCTCGCGAACTTCACCATGACAAAGTGCACAAACCTGCTGAACATCTTCAACAGGGAAATCTGCTTTTTCAACAAATTTCCGAATGTGTTTCTCGTGAGTGAAATGCACATAGTCAGGCACATCGTGGACTTTTTTCCAGCGAGGCGATTCACCCTTTTCCCAATATTCCGTCAACTTTTGAATACGTGGTTTGTCAGTTGCGATAATCTTGTGACAACCCATGCATTTACTCGTTGGCGGAATCCCTGCAACTTTACTGCGACGCGCGTACGTGTGGCAGTACATACAGTTAATCTTCATGTCTTTAACATGACGATCATGGGGAAATTCAATTGGCTGAGGTACATCCTCTCCTACATGCTCTCCCGTAGGAGGTATAATATGAGATGGTACAGGTAGCTCAGCAAAACTTGTTGCAGGCAAACATACTGCCGCAACAACCAATATCATAGCTGATGTTATTTGTTTTAAAGTTTTCATCCTAAAACGCCCTCGTAAGCTCCAGATGAGATCTCGAAGGAACGAATTTTTCACGACTTGCATCTCCCACCCTCAATAAGGTTCGTTGTAATGTTTCCTAAGTCTTTTTATCAAAAACTAGAAAGCCCAGTCACCATAAGTTTGGTAACTTTTTTATAAACACACAATGAAAATTACTCGTTAAATGAGTAAAAAGAAAAGGTCAACTAAAAGAAAATCGCGATGATTCCCAGATTACTTTAGAGCCTCCCCTCTCTTTGTAACAAAGAAAAACTCCATTAGAGTTTCCTAATAAAAAATCCATTGTCCTTACCCAACGGATTTAATGTGTGGCTTGATGCTAGACATCTCTCAACGAATTGTCAACGAAAACTCTCAATTAATTTCTCATACATAGAGTAAAAAAAGCGCATGAAATTCATTGCGGAAATCCTCAAAAGTAGCGTATATAAACAACGCAGTGACAAAATAAAACAATTGACAAGCCAATCCCAGTGTCGTGGATTTTTGAGCTCAAAGCCCACTCTAAACTTCATATAACACTGGCAATTGCCCACTTTAAGTAAAACAAGCTTCATGAAATCATAAATAAAAACTCTACATTCTCAATATGCAGAATGTTATTCATTATCTAAATCATGGAATCTTATTGCGTGCAAATATTCCGCAAAGACTCCAAGGCAAATACCCATCACAATAAAACAAATTTGGTGCAACACCCGCCAACAAGTCACAAATTTATCAAACGAACCGACTACACAGGATTAGGAATATCAATGAATTCGTGCATAAGCTTAAAGCGGTTTGCTAAATAATCACCCAGCGCCTGGACGCCGTAGCGCTCAGTAGCATGATGCCCTGCCGCACAAAAATCCACACCAGATTCTATCGCTAAATGGTAACTCTGTTCTGATACTTCACCCGTAATAAAGATATCTGCGCCGGCTTCAATAGCCTGCTCAAAATAACCCTGCGCCGCACCAGTGCAAAGCGCAATCGTCTGGTAATCTCTCTCCCTACCGTCAGTCAGCAAAAGTGGCGCTCGACCCAATGATTGAGCAAGCATTGCTATAAACCCCTGCCTGCTTATGGCTTTTATTGGCTTGCTCAACACACCAACAGGCTGTTTTTTTGACCCAAACAAACCGAAAATTTCAAGCTCTAATAAACCTGCCAGTTGGGCGTTATTACCTAATATAGCATGTGCGTCTAGCGGCAAATGATAAGCTAGCAGGCTAATATCCCGCTTAATCAGCGTACTCAACCTTTTTTTCTTGAATCCTACGATAGGCTGACTTTCATCTCGCCAAAAAAAACCGTGATGCACCAGCAATAAATCTGCCTCGGCTTGCGCTGCAGCATCAATTAATGCCTGCGAAGCCGTTACGCCACTAACGATTTTTTTTACCTCGCTTTTCCCTTCGACCTGAAGGCCATTGGGACAGTAATCACTGAAGTCTTCAACTGTCAGATGCTGGTTTGCATGCCCAACAATATCTTTTAGTAACGCCATACTTTTTTTCCTTCAATCATGTAAGATACAAACTTTATGCTTGACTCCTGGCTCAAATTAGAGCCTGACCATCTTTAAAACAGATAAAGCTTGATAAAGACAAATAAATGAATACATTCAAAACCCTATTAAAGTATACCCTTATTGGAATGGCGTCTGCCGTTGCCGTTATGTTTTTGATGCAAAACCCCGTTAATCTGGGTAATGGCAGCGTGAAACTTAATGAAGTGTCCGTTGAAGATGCCAAAGAGCTGGCTGAAATAATCAGCGAATCCAAACAAGGCATGCTGTCTTATTCAGCAGGCGTCAAAAAAGCATCGCCTGCAGTCGTGAACATCAACACAGCCAAGCTTGTTGCGCAACAACGCCCCAGACTGTTTGACGATCCGCTATTCAAACGATTTTTTGGTGAGCAAGGGCAAGGCATCCCGCGGCAACGACTTGAAACCAGTCTCGGTTCCGGCGTGATTGTTAGCGAGCAAGGTTATGTTCTCACGAATAATCACGTTATACAGGGTGCTGACGAAATTCAAGTTTCCTTGAAAGACGGACGCACCGCCGCCGCCGCTGTTGTGGGAACCGATCCTGAATCAGATCTGGCTGTACTGAAAATAAGCATAAGCGGCTTGCAAGCTATCACTCTGGGACACTCGGACATCATCGAGATTGGTGATGTGGTCTTAGCGATTGGCAATCCTTTTGGTGTTGGACAAACTGTAACTATGGGGATTATTTCTGCCACCGGCCGCGACAGAATCGGTTTAAGTACTTTCGAGAATTTTATTCAGACAGACGCAGCGATCAATCCCGGTAATTCTGGCGGTGCATTAGTCAATGCATTTGGCCATCTCGTCGGCATAAACACCGCCATCTATTCACGTAGCGGTGGCTCCCAGGGCATCGGTTTCGCGATCCC
>CALZHW010000110.1 GCA_945787125.1 uncultured Ectothiorhodospiraceae bacterium | reverse complement strand
GGGTCTGATGTGGGTGAGTTGCCGCCCGAATAAAACGTTTCACGCCGATGTGGTGGAATTGGTAGACACGCTGTCTTGAGGGGGCAGTGGCGTAAGCTGTGCCGGTTCGACTCCGGCCATCGGCACCATTATTCAAACAATATAAAAATATCCCTGATCTTCCAAGGTTTAAATTAGATTGTACGCTCTGTATAAGCTATTGATTTTGGGCGAATCTTGGAAGAAAAACTGGCTTGACATCGTAAGCCTGTCTAGCCTAGACTGCATGCTTCATGCATTCAGACTGAACATTTCAAATAATAACAGCTGATGTTTAAGGGTATCAAGGTAACAGCAAAAACATATTAATTGTGTTGCTGTAAGGGGGAATTGTGTTAGAAAATTATTTGCCAATTCTGGTGTTCATCATTCTTGGTGTCGCCTTTGGCGCTGGCCCAATTGTGCTTAGTGTGCTCGTGGCTCCCAGCAATCCCGACAGCGAAAAACTATCCAGTTATGAATGTGGTTTCGAGCCATTTGAAGATAGCCGGATGAAATTCGACGTTCGTTTTTATCTCGTTGCTATCCTCTTCATTATCTTTGACCTTGAAATCGCGTTTTTGTTTCCATGGGCTATCGTACTCAATGAGATTGGCTGGTTTGGTTATGCAGCGATGATGGTTTTCCTGGGAATTCTTGTTATTGGATTCATCTATGAGTGGAAAAAAGGAGCCTTGGAATGGGAATAGAAGGCATTCTTGAAAAAGGGGTTGTCACCACCTCTGCTGATCATTTAATCAATTGGGCGCGGACAGGTTCCATGTGGCCAATGATGTTTGGTTTAGCCTGTTGCGCTGTGGAAATGATGCATGCTGGTTGTGCGCGTTATGACCTGGATCGTTTTGGAGTAATTTTCAGACCGAGTCCACGCCAGTCGGATGTCATGATCGTGGCGGGAACATTGGTAAATAAAATGGCGCCAGCATTACGCAAGGTTTACGACCAGATGTCAGAGCCACGTTGGGTGATATCCATGGGTTCATGCGCTAACGGTGGTGGCTATTACCATTACTCCTACGCGGTTGTACGCGGTTGTGATCGAATTGTGCCGGTTGATATTTACGTGCCTGGTTGCCCACCCACCGCCGAGGCATTGATGTACGGTATTATCCAATTACAAAATAAAATTAAACGCACCAGCACTATTGCTCGTACTTGAGATTAATCATGGCTAAAGAAAATCAACTGTTACTTGAACAACTTGCGTCAAGATTTGGTAATTCTCTGACGAGTGCAGAGTTATCCCGTTTCGACGAAGTGACGATAGTTGTTCCGAAAGAAAAAATACTAGAAATATGCACCGCATTACGCGATGAGTCACAGTTTTTGTTTGAACAGCTGATTGATGTTTGTGGCGTGGACTACTTAACCTACGGCCAAACTGAATGGGATACTGAAGCAACAACAGAAACCGGTTTTAGCCGCGGTCGCACATCGCACAATGATCAGCGCCATCTGTGGGATAAACCACGGTTCGCGGTGGTCTATCATTTGATTTCTTATGCACATAATAGTCGCCTGCGTATTCGTGCATTTGTAGAAGAAGATATGCCGCGTATCGACTCTGTGGTTGATGTCTGGAATTCGGCTAATTGGTATGAACGTGAGGCATTTGATTTTTTTGGAATCATTTTTGAAGGGCACCCGGATCTACGTCGTATCCTTACTGACTACGGTTTTATTGGTCATCCGTTTAGAAAAGATTTCCCGTTGATTGGCAATGTAGAAATGCATTACGACGAAGAAAAAAAGCGTGTTGTATATGGTCCTGTTGAAATCGAAGAACGAAATCTAGTTCCGCGTGTAATCCGTGACGATCACCGTTACGATGTTGCGAATGATAAAGAGTAGCGCATGTCTGAAATTAAGAACTATACCTTAAACTTTGGCCCACAACATCCTGCCGCACATGGTGTATTGCGTCTGGTTTTAGAGATGGACGGTGAAATCATCGAACGTGCGGATCCGCATATTGGATTGCTGCACCGTGGCACTGAAAAGCTTGCAGAATCCAAACCGTTTAATCAAAGCATCGGCTACATGGATCGTCTTGATTACGTATCAATGATGAGCAATGAGCACGGTTATGTCTTGGCGATCGAAAAGTTGCTCGGCATTGAGGCACCCATTCGTGCTCAATATATTCGCGTGATGTTCGATGAAATTACACGCATCCTCAATCACTTGATGTGGTTAGGTGCGCATGCGATGGATATTGGCGCAATGACCGTGTTCTTGTATGCCTTTCGCGAACGAGAAGATTTGATGGACTGCTATGAAGCCGTTTCCGGCGCACGGATGCATGCGACGTATTATCGTCCAGGCGGCGTGTTCCGTGATTTGCCCAACGAGATGCCAAAATATGCAGCATCCAAGTGGACCAGTGAAAAAGCTGCAGCCAAGAAAAATGAAAATCGTCAAGGTTCATTGTTGGATTTTATTGATGACTTTAGTCGTCGTTTTCCAACTTATGTCGATGAGTATGAAACGCTGTTAACGGAAAATCGCATCTGGAAACAACGTACTGTTGGTATCGGTGTGGTCACACCGGAGCGCGCACTGCAATTAGGTTTTACGGGGCCGATGTTACGTGGCTCAGGCATCGAGTGGGATCTTCGCAAAAAACAACCCTATGAAGTCTATGATCGTTTGGACTTTGATATACCTGTAGGCGTTACCGGCGATACTTATGATCGTTATCTGGTTCGGGTCGAAGAAATGCGTCAGTCTAACTATATTATTAAACAATGCGTTGATTGGCTGCGGCAGAATCCGGGCAGTGTTATGCTGGATAATCAAAAAGTTGCGCCACCCAAGCGTGAAGCGATGAAAGATGATATGGAAGCTTTGATCCATCACTTTAAATTATTTACTGAAGGTTATTGCGTGCCAGAGGGTGAAGCCTACGCCGCAGTTGAGCATCCCAAAGGTGAGTTTGGTGTTTACTTGGTTTCCGATGGTGCCAACAAACCTTATCGAATGAAAATACGTGCACCTGGATTTGCTCATCTCGCCTCGATTGATGAAATGACGCGCGGACACATGCTTGCAGATGTGGTCGCTATTTTGGGTACACAAGACATTGTATTCGGGGAGGTTGACCGATAATGAGCCAGCAAGAGTTTAGCTTAACGTCCGCAATGAAACAGGCAATTGATAAGTGGGTGGCAAAATTCCCTGCGGATCAAAAGCAATCTGCTGTCATTCCTGCACTGCACATAGTGCAGGATGAGTATCGTTATTTAACGACCGAAGTTATGAATGAAGTGGCTGAGTATCTTGATATGCCGCCGATCTCCGTTTACGAGGTCGCGACGTTTTATTCCATGTTTGAACTTAAGCCGATTGGTCAAAATGTCTTTAACATTTGCACCAATGTGTCGTGTCTATTGCGCGGTAGTGAGGCAGTCGTATCACATGTTGAAAGCAGATTAGGCATAAAGATGGGTGAATCCACTGAAGATGGAAAATTCGCATTAAAAGAAGTTGAATGTCTTGGCGCATGCGATATGGCACCCATGATGTTGTTCAATAAAAAATTTCACGAAGATCTGACGCCAGAAAAGCTGGATAAGATCATCGACTCGATTAAATAGAAGGCTTAGGGGTCTTTAATGGCAAACGAAGTTTGTTTCAATATAGTGCATTTAGACAAGTCGTGGACAATTAAAACCTACACGGCGAATGAAGGCTATGCGGCATGGAAAAAAATTCTTAAAGAAAAAACACCGCCGGAAGAAATTATTAGCCAACTGAAAATTTCTGCCTTGCGTGGCCGTGGCGGCGCTGGTTTTCCTACTGGCCTAAAGTGGAGTTTTATGCCGCGTAACACTGAAGGGCAAAAGTATATCGTATGTAATTCAGATGAAGGTGAACCAGGTACCTTTAAAGACCGCGACATATTGCGCTTAAATCCACATGCATTGATTGAAGGAATGGCAATTGCGGCATACACCATTGGTGCAACCAAGGGTTACAACTACATTCGCGCGGAGTTTTACGAACCGATAGAACGGTTTCAGGCAGCATTAGATGAGGCACGTGCGGCAGGATTATTAGGCAAAGATATTCTTGGCTCAGGTATCGACTTCGACCTCGAAATGCACATGGGCGCCGGTGCTTATATCTGTGGTGAAGAGACCGCGTTACTAGAATCATTAGAGGGGAAAAAAGGTCAGCCACGCTTTAAGCCACCATTTCCCGCTAGTTTTGGCTTATATGGTCGCCCCACAACAATTAATAATACTGAGACATTTGCCTCGGTGCCATCCATCATGCGCAACGGTGGTCAATGGTTTCTGGATCTAGGCAAACCGAACAATGGCGGTACCAAATTGTTTTCAGTATCCGGGCATGTTAATAAACCGGGTAACTACGAAGTGGCGATGGGCACACCATTCCCAGAATTGTTAGCCATGGCTGGCGGTATGCTTGGTGGTCGTAAATTAAAAGCAGTTATTCCTGGTGGCTCTTCTACCCCCGTCGTGCCGGGTAATGTGATGATGGACGTTACCATGGACTACGACTCTATTGCTAAAGCCGGTTCAATGCTGGGCGCAGGCTCGGTAATAATTATGGACGAAACAACCTGCATGGCAAAAGTGCTGGCAAGAATTTCTCACTTCTATTACGAGGAATCCTGTGGTCAATGCACGCCATGTCGTGAAGGCACTGGTTGGTTGTCGCGTGTGGTACACCGTATTGAACACGGGCAAGGCCAGCCCGAAGACCTCGCGTTGCTGGAAGATGTTGCAGCAAAAATAGAAGGTCATACTATTTGTGCCTTGGGTGATGCAGCGGCGATGCCAGTGGCCAGTTTTATCAAACATTATCGTGATGAATTTCAATATCACATTGATCATGGCAAATGCATGGTTTAAGGCAAACTGACAGGACAACGATCGATGGTTAAGATAGAAATAGACGGAAAAGAAATCGAGGCACGTGACGGTGATATGGTCATCGAAGCGGCCGATGCGGCTGGTATATATATCCCTCGCTTCTGCTATCATAAAAAATTATCTGTAGCAGCTAATTGCCGGATGTGCCTCGTTGAGGTGGAGAAAGCCCGTAAGCCATTACCGGCGTGTGCCACACCGGTAACTGATGGCATGAAAGTCAGCACCAAATCAGCCAATGCCTTATCTGCACAAAAAGGCGTTATGGAATTCCTGCTAATTAATCATCCTTTGGATTGTCCTATTTGCGATCAGGGTGGTGAGTGCGAATTGCAAGATGTCGCCATGGGTTACGGACGTGACGTTTCACGTTATTCAGAAACGAAACGTGTCGCCTTTGATAAAAATCTGGGTCCGCTAATATCCACCGATATGACACGTTGTATTCATTGTACTCGTTGTGTTCGATTTGGCGAAGAAATCGCAGGCATAAAAGAATTAGGTGCCACCGGTCGTGGTGAGCATATGTCGATTGGAACCTATATCGAAAAATCAATTGATTCTGAATTGTCAGGCAATATTATAGATTTATGTCCAGTCGGTGCATTAACCTCAAAGCCTTTTCGTTTCACTGCGCGCGCATGGGAAATGCAGCAACGTGACAGTATCGCAGCACACGATTGTGTGGGTTCCAATACTTATACCCATATTCGTCAAAGCCAAGCCTTACGCGTCGTGCCACGTGATAACGAAAGCATTAATGAAACCTGGATTTCAGATAGAGACCGCTATAGCTATCAAGGCATAGAAAGCACTGAACGTTTAACCCAGCCAATGATTAAAGAAGCTGGCGAATGGCAAACTGTAAGTTGGGAAGCTGCGCTTGAAAAGGCTTATTCCAGCCTCAATCAAACCTTGAACAGTGTCGGTGCAGAGCAAATTGGCATCCTGGCTTCACCTAATTCAACCACTGAAGAACATTATCTATTGCAAAAATTGGCGCGTAGTCAAGGCATCAATAATCTCGATCATCGATTGCGCCAGCTTGATTTTTCCAGTCAATCCCAACAAGCAGCCTATCTTTCTTTAGGCATGGATCTCGAAAATCTGGAAAATCTCAACGCTGCCTTGTTTGTTGGTGCTAATACTCGTAAAGACCAACCGATTATTAGTCATCGGGTGCGCAAAGCCGCGCAGAAAGGAGCCGCAATATCTTTTATAAACACGGTTGCCCAGGAAGTCCGCTTTAAACCACTGGCAAATATCGCGGCTGATCCTGCGGCCATGTTTAATGAATTAGCCGGTGTTTTAAAAGCGATTATTGAACAATCAAAATCAGAAAAACTATCGGCCAATGTTAAAAAACTTATAGACAACGCCAAGGTGGCCGAGGCGCACAAAGCCATTGCGAACAGTTTACTCGAAGGTAAGAACTGTGCTGTATTTGTTGGCTCGCAGGCAATAATGAGTAGCGCGAGTGGCGGCTTGGAAGTACTCGCTAGTGCAATTGCGGAAGCCAGTAACAGTCAGTTGGGTTACATCACTGACGGCGCTAATGCTGCTGGTGCGGCTTTGGCGGGTATGCTGCCTCACAGAGAGAGTGGCGGCAAGGTCGCAGACAAAGCGGGCTTAGATGCCAACGCAATGCTGGAAGCAGGGTTGAATACGTATTTAATCCTCAATGCTGAGCCGGATTACGATTTTGCTAATGCAATTCTCGCTAAGCAAGCTTTGCAAAAAGCGCAAACGGTTATCGCGTTAAGTGCATTTGATAGTCAGGGTTTGCGTGTTACAGCGGATGTTATTCTGCCTATTGCCAGTTACGCAGAGACAGCAGGCACCTTTGTCAATATTGCAGGCACCAAACAAAGCTTTAACGGTTGTATATCACCAAAAGGGGAGGCAAGACCTGCCTGGAAAATCATTCGTGTGCTGGCCAATTTGTTTGAAGCAACGGGATTTGAATACATGAGTGTGGAAGATATACTCGACGAAATCGAAAACAAAATTGGTGAAACAGCACAAGCGGTAAATTCGATCGATATCAAATTTACTGTCCCGCCAGTGAAAGGACTCGTAAGGGTTGGTGGCGTTGGGGTATATGCAGGTGATGCCGTGGTTCGTCATGCTCAGGCACTGCAAGCCACCGCTGATGCTAAGCATGATCGGTTTATCAATTTGAGTGCAATCACTGCCAAAGCTACAGGCTTGAATAGTGGTGAATTTGTTACCGTTAGCCAGGGAGAAAACACCCTAAGTGCGGTGCTGAATATTGATGACTCTGTGGCAGCTAATTGTGTTGTTATTCCGTTAGGGACAGATAATAGTGCCATGTTGGGCTCAACCAATGGGGCAATAACGCTTGCTAAAACTGAGCAGCAAAACGTAGAAGAAATGAGAGCGTCAAATGCTTGAACAAATAGATAATTTGCTGTCTGTTTTTCCCGAAGTCGTTCAAACTCTGATTTGGATTATTCTGAAAATATTGGTCATCGTAATTCCAGTGAGTTTGTCAGTGGCGTACATTACCTTGGCAGAACGTAAAGTCATTAGTTACATTCAAGTGCGCATCGGACCTAACCGGGTAGGCCCTCGAGGTTTATTGCAACCAATTGCTGATGGTTTGAAGTTGATCATGAAAGAAACCATTATCCCCAGCAACGCCAATAAAATATTATTTATTATTGCACCGGTGCTGGCTTTTGTACCTGCGATTGCGGCGTTTGCGGTCATTCCATTTGATGAAGGTATGATTCTCGCTGACATAGATGCCGGCATTCTATATGTACTCGCAATGACCTCGATGGGTGTATACGGTATTATCATTGCCGGCTGGGCTTCTAATTCTAAATATGCTTTTCTCAGCGCTATTCGTTCAGCGGCACAAATTGTGTCTTATGAAATTGCGATGGGTTTTGCCTTGGTCTGCGTATTGATGGCAGGCGGCAGTTTGAATTTGGTCGATATTGTCAACGCCCAACAGGGCAGTATTATCCATTGGTTTTGGATACCGTTATTTCCCATGTTTATCGTTTATTTTCTATCGGGTGTGGCTGAAACTAATCGTTCACCTTTTGATGTGGCTGAGGGCGAGTCGGAACTTGTTGCCGGCTTCCATGTGGAATATTCGTCAATGACGTTCTCGGTATTCTTTTTAGCTGAATATTCAGCAATGATTTTGATTGCTTTACTGACGTCACTCATGTTTCTCGGTGGCTGGTTATCCCCTTTTCAGGGTATTCCATTACTTGAAGAGCTGTTTGCATGGGTACCGGGCATTGTTTGGCTGCTACTCAAGACCTCAATATTTTTGTTTTTGTTTTTATGGTTTCGCGCCACATTTCCACGTTTTCGTTACGACCAGATTATGCGTTTAGGTTGGAAGGTTTTCATTCCATTAACCATCGTCTGGATTGTAGTGCTCGGGGTAGCTGTTTTGGCTGGCCTCGGACCATGGTTTGATTAAGGGAGAGACTTAATGGAAGCAGCAGTTAAATATGTAAAAAGTCTTTTTCTTTTTGAGTTGCTAAAAGGTTTGCAACTAACGGGCAAATACTTATTTGCTAAAAAAATAACAATTCAATATCCAGAAGAAAAAACACCGATGTCACCACGGTTTCGTGGCTTACATGCCTTACGCAAATATCCTAATGGTGAAGAGCGATGTATTGCCTGTAAATTGTGTGAAGCTGTATGCCCAGCGCTGGCGATTACTATAGATTCTGAACAACGTGAAGACGGCACTCGCCGTACTACGCGCTACGATATTGATTTGTTTAAGTGTATTTATTGTGGATTTTGTGAAGAATCTTGTCCTGTCGACTCTATCGTAGAAACAAGAATTTTTGAGTATGTGTTTGAAAATCGCGGTGAAAATATCATGACCAAAGAAAAATTGCTCGCGGTGGGTGATAAATACGAAGTACAAATAGCTGCCGATCGTGCGTCTGACGCACCGTATCGTTAACCTGGAGTTAAGACGAAGTTATGAATACTGAGTCAGTATTATTTTATTTATTTGCTGCCATCCTGGTATTCGCCAGTGGAATGGTCGTTACCGTTAAAAATTCAGTATATGCGGCGCTTTGGTTAGTGTTAGCATTTTTTACTACCGCGGGTGTCTGGTTATTGTTGGAAGCGGAGTTTTTGGCAATCACCTTGGTGCTGGTATATGTCGGTGCAGTAATGGTGCTGTTCCTGTTTGTGGTTATGATGTTAGATATTGATATCGCGCCATTAAAAGAGGGCTTTACCCGTTATTTACCGATAGGACTTCTCATCGGTGCTGTCATTGTGATAGAGATAGTGATTATCGTTGGGCCTGAGCGATTTGGACTCGAGGCGATGCCAGCGCCAATCCCGCATGCGGCTGATTACAGTAATACCAAAGAGCTGGGTCGGTTACTTTACATTGACTACGTCTATCCCTTTGAACTAGCCGCAGTGATTTTGGTATTGGCAATTATTGCAGCTATTGTGCTTACCTTGCGACCCAAGCGTTGGTCTAAGTTTGTCGCAGTCGAAAAACAATTGGAAGCAAAAAGTTCTGATAGAGTGCGGGTCGTGAAAATGCCCAGCGAAAAGAAAAAACATTGATTTGAGGAGCCAGCATGTTATCGCTTTCACATTTTTTAATTTTAGGCGCAATACTTTTTTGTATCAGTATGGCGGGAATATTCCTCAATCGTAAAAACATCATTATTTTATTGATGGCTATTGAGTTAATGCTTTTGTCCGTGAATATTAATTTTGTTGCTTTTTCACATTATCTGGGTGATACGGCCGGTCAAATTTTTGTATTTTTTATCCTGACCGTTGCCGCAGCAGAAGCGGCCATTGGTTTAGCTATTTTGGTGGTACTGTTTAGAAATCGTCGCACCATTAATGTCGATGATATGAACACCTTAAAGGGTTGATTCGAGAATAAAAATGGAAAATATCTATTTAATAATAGCTTTAGCTCCGTTAATTGGTGCAATTGCCGCAGGTCTGTTTGGTAAACAAATCGGCAGAGCGGGTGCGCACTGGGTAACTATCATTGGCGTCGTAATTTCCTTTGCTTTGTCTATTTTGGTCTTCAAACAAATCGTCTTTGACGGTACGCCGACATTTAACGGTGCAGTTTATACCTGGTTAGTCAGTGACGGTATTACTTTTGAAATCGGCTTTCTGATAGATGAACTGACGTCTATGATGATGTTGGTTGTTACCTTTGTCTCGCTGATGGTGCATATCTATTCCATCGGTTATATGCGTGATGATCCAGGTTATCAACGATTTTTTAGTTATATTTCGCTTTTTACTTTCTCAATGTTGATGCTGGTAATGGCCAATAATTTCTTACAACTGTTTTTCGGTTGGGAAGCGGTGGGCCTGGTCTCCTATCTTCTGATTGGATTCTGGTTTAAGCGAGAAACGGCGATTTACGCTAATCTAAAAGCGTTTTTAGTGAATCGAGTCGGTGACTTTGCTTTTTTGTTAGGTATTGCCGTTATCCTGATGTACTTCAACAGTCTGGATTACGCGGATGTGTTTGGCGCTTCCGGTAATTTTGCCACCTTGACGGTAGAGATTATCCCCGGTTGGGAATGGTCCGTCATGTCATTGATTTGCATTCTGTTGTTTATCGGTGCCATGGGTAAATCAGCCCAGGTTCCTTTGCATGTCTGGTTGCCTGATTCCATGGAAGGCCCAACGCCAATTTCAGCCTTAATTCATGCGGCCACGATGGTGACAGCGGGTGTCTACATGGTAGCGCGGATGTCCCCTTTATTTGAACACTCTGAAACAGCGCTTAGTTTTGTTTTGGTTATCGGTGCCATTACTGCCTTGTTCATGGGTTTGCTCGGCCTGGTACAAAACGATATCAAGCGGGTCGTTGCTTACTCAACTTTATCTCAGTTAGGTTATATGGTGGTGGCATTGGGTGCATCGGCGTATGCGGCAGGTTTGTTTCATTTGATGACCCATGCATTCTTTAAAGCGTTGCTGTTCCTGGCAGCGGGCTCTGTCATTATCGCCATGCATCATGAACAAGACATACGCAAGATGGGTGGTTTACGTAAATATATGCCGGTGACTTATATCACCGCGCTGATTGGTTCATTGGCACTGATTGGTTTTCCTGGATTCTCCGGTTTCTTCTCAAAAGATGCCATAATTGAATCGGTGGGACATTCTGATTTAGCCGGCTCCACATTCGCTTATGTTTGCGTCTTACTGGGTGTTTTCGTTACCGCATTATATACTTTCCGAATGTTCTTTCTGGTTTTTCACGGTAAAGAACGCATGGATACACATACCCGTTCGCACCTCAAAGAGAGCCCATTGGTTGTGACCATACCTTTGATATTACTCGCCATACCTTCAGTGGCGATCGGTGCGTTGGCCATTGGCCCAATGTTATTCGGTGATTACTTTGGCAATTCACTTGCGGTATTTGATGAGCACAATGTATTAGCGAAAATGGGTGAAACTTTTACAGGCGCGATGGGTTTTGTGCTGCATGGAATGATGACCCCTGCAGTTTATCTCGCACTGGCAGGTTTAGGCACCGCGTGGTTCATTTATATGAAAAAACCGCAAATTGCTGCAGATTACAAAGAAAATTATCAGACGATCTACAATATGTTGGTCAATGCCTACGGCTTTGATAAATTTAACGACAAGTATTTTGCGGGTGGAGCACGTCAAATTGGTATGGTTCTCTGGCAAGTTTTCGATGCAAAAATAATAGATGGTCTTGTTGTCAATGGCGCAGCTCGTTCGGTTTCATGGTGGTCGGGTTTTACTAGACAAATGCAGTCTGGTTATCTTTATCACTATGCATTCTCGATGATTATTGGGTTGGTGTTTTTAATAACTTGGATTTTCTTGGCTTAAACAAGACCTATAAAAGGAAATAGCTGAATGTTCTCAGATTTATCACTGCTAAGCCTCCTAATCTGGTTACCAATTATTGGTGGATT
>CALZHW010000109.1 GCA_945787125.1 uncultured Ectothiorhodospiraceae bacterium | reverse complement strand
AAGGTGATCAAGTCGACTTAGGGTGCAAATAATGCGTTATGTCTATCGTGAGCTGGGGATTGGAAAATCACGAAAAAAACGTGTCAAGAGTTTTTTTGGGATAATTTCGCTGAGTAGTTACGTTTTCCCCAGACTTAAATACAATGGATGCGCGGTGAGCAATTTATCCTCTTTACCTTGAGCATTGGCTCGATAGCTGCTCCAGCGATAGTGGCCAGGGCTCTTGGTCATATTGGCACGAACAGGATTTAATTCTATATACCGCATACAGGTAAGTAAGTATTGTTCATCATGAATTAGCGAAGCCTTGTAGCGTCCTTCCCAGATACTGCCGTTTGTTCCATAGGTGGCGTTTTTATAGGGGACATAACGCCTACCAATGTATTGCATCATCAGGCTGATGCCATGTTTGTCTTTCGGAGTAGCAAGGATATGGATGTGGTTGGTCATCAGCACATAAGCATGTATTGCACATTTATAGCTGGTTGCGGGTTGCAGCCTCCATCAGCCAGCCGAGGTAGGCGCGGTAATCATTGTCCTCAAAAAACACCGGCTCCCGGCTATGGCCGCGCTGTACGATATGGGCTGGGATATCTGGCAAGAAAAACCTAGGTTTGCGTGGCATTACCCTACCCTCTCGCTGACCCCTTTCTTAATTAGTATCAAGTTAAGTAGCACTTTTGGACATAATGAATTTTTTATATCAAATTTTCCGCGAATAAGAAAAGGTTCTATATGTATCCTAGGTCGTGGCTAAATAGCAGGTAAAGACTGCCAATTCGTTTAATAAACATACTAAAAAATAACCAAAGTACGTAAAGGGGTCACCCATTCACTAACCTCGCACCACTACGGTCTGCCGTTCACTGCGAAGCGTTAGCTATGGGCGCAATAGTCAAAATTATAAAAACAACCAAAACAATAGCCTAATTTTTATCTTAGGATTTCTTTCAAGTTTTCACCCAAATTGATGTTATAACGTTATAACTTGAGCAGGAGGTACAAAAAATGGGTGATTTATCAAAGAGATCAACTATTTACTTCGAGCCAGAGATCCACCAGGCTCTGAGAGTTAAAGCAGCGACAACACATCAATCGGTTTCTGAAGTTGTAAATGAAGCAGTCCGCATGGCCTTGAGAGAGGATCAAGAAGATCTGAATGCCGTTACACAAAGGTCTACTGAACCCACATTGAGCTACGAAGAATTGCTAGACGATTTAAAATCAAATGGCAAATTATAGTCTTACGTTCAAAAAGTCAGCAGCTAAAGATCTTCGAAGCATCCCAAACAAGGATGTTAAACGAATACTCAAGTGCATTGAGTCCCTTCGCGAAAATCCTAGAGCAGATGGCTGCATCAAACTTTCAGGGCAAGAACTATACAGAATATGACAAAGTATATACCGCATCATTTATGAAATTCGCGATTCTGAATTAATTGTTCTGGTTGTAAAAGTGACACACCGTGGTGAAGTATATAACAATAACTAACAATACAATTGATTTGATCTTTTACAGCGCCGTTTGCTTTGCGCACATTCCGCTCCACACCATTCTAAAGGGGGCCTACCATTGAATTTAGTAGATGACAGCCCTAGTTAAAATCCTTATTATTAATTTTGACAAAGGTGTGGCTAAAGGGGTCAGCAATTTCGGTTGGCTCGGTCTTTAAATGCCGCCCTTGTCATCTACATCATCTGTTTGCGCCTACCGGGATGGTGTCAATTCTATTGAATCGTGACACTGTAAGTAGACGAGACATACAGATGATCAATATTTGTTTATTATTCAGCGAGAGATCAATGTCACTTCCTCAGCCGATTATTAGAGTTAGCATCGATGTGGCTTGTCATAATCATAGTGTTGCTATTGGATTAGCCAATGGTGAAGTTATTGATAAATTTGAGATCGAACATAACGCAAAGGGTTTCTAAAATTTTACTAAAACCTGCAATAACCACTGAAACGGTCTTACACTCCGCCACAACACTTAGACAAACCGAAGCAGATAAAATACACAATTTATATTATAGTACGGAGGGCGCAACGGCTTAGCCCAACTAACATTGAACGTCATACCGAAAAGTGCTCGACGTTCAATTACGTAATAGTTATGTTTTAAGAAGGTAATGGTGGTGTTTTGAAGTTAAGGTTTATACCTCTTGCTCAGTTGCTTGTTGCTTCGGGGTTAATGATATTAATTAATGCATTAATCCCTGTAGGAAACTTAGGGGGCTTGTGGACTCTGCCTTTATCAGCTGCTTTGAGCTTAATTGGGATTATGCTGATAATCATTGGTGGTAAGGAGTTTATTAGGTTCAATACAACGGTAAATCCAATAAACCCGGAAAAGACAACAAGTTTAGTAACAAGCGGAATATATAGATTTTCAAGGAATCCTATGTATTTAGGTTTCGCGTTCATCTTAGTCGGGCTTGGGGTATTTCTGAGCAGCATTTCATCGTTATTAGTGATAGCAATGTTTGTTTGGTATAACACAAAGTACCAAATCCTTCCTGAAGAAAAAGCTTTAGAAGATAAATTCGGTGAAAGCTTCAGAGAGTATAAAACGAAGGTAAGGAGATGGATTTAAAACCAACAAGCTCGGAGAAGCATTGAAGATAATCATTACACTATTTGCCGTGGTTGCAATGATTAGCTGTTCAACAGCGTCTATTGAAACAGAAGCACAACCAAAAGGCGATATAATAACTAATCAACTAAATAAATTGGCAGCAACTACTGACCCAGGGATTCAATATGTTGTCGTAAATAAACATTCCTCTGTTGTTAATTTTAGTGTTGGTTTGTCAGATGTTGTTCAAAATGTATCTCTAACCACGCACCACACAATGACTGCCTTTTCAATGACTAAAGTGCTAACTGCAATTGCAGTATTGCAGTTAGTTGAACGTGGCCAGATAAATCTGGATGATAAAGTATCAGCCTATATTGAACATCCGTATAGTCCAGAGATTACAATACGACATTTACTAAATCATACTTCTGGCATTCCAAACCCGATACCACTTAAGTGGGTTCATCTTGCTGAGGCGCATGATAGTTTTGATGAGAAAGCGGCACTCACAAAAGTTCTCAGTGAACACCCAGACCCAGACGCACAACCTGGAGAAGAATACAAATACACAAATATTGGATATTGGCTTCTCGGAATAATAATTGAAGAGGTGACCGGTGTGTCTTACTCTGATTATGTGACGAAAAACATTTTTGAAAAATTATCGCTGAGCTCTAATGAGATTGGTTTCTTGATAACAAATAATCACTCAAAGGGATATCTAAAAAAATGGTCATTGATGAATCTATTTGGCCGTTTATTTATTGATAAAAACATACTTGGGTCATATGAAGGTAAATGGCTTAATATTAAAAACGTTTATTTAAATGGCCCTTCATTTGGTGGGATTGTCGGATCAGCTTCGGCTTTCAGCAAGATACTACAGGATTTCCTGTCCGAACAATCAAAGCTACTCAGCTCTAATACTAAAAAATTGCTTTATTCACAACAAACAGTAAATTCTGGCAAACAAATTAATATGACGCTTGGGTGGCACATAGATGAGCTACATGGAGTTAAGTATTATTACAAGGAAGGAGGCGGAGCGGGTTTTCATTGTGAAATGCGCATCTATCCTGATAGTGGCTTGGCATCAGTATTAATGACAAATAGAACATCATTTAACTCAAGAAAAATCTTGAGTGAACTTGATGCAAACTTTGTAGTAAATTGAAATATAACAATCACATACACTCGGACAAAAAAAGCGCCGCTCGTCTCTCACCCTCACTTTGGCTGTCCGTTTATCGCAAACCTTATCTGTCAGTAGTTGCAGATACAACTCTAATTAGGAAGTGGCAATGGGATTCTACGATTTGGAAGAAAATGTAAACAAATATATTACAATGGCCAAAGGCTTTGATGGCAGAGAGCTAATAGATATCTTAAAAAAATTCATTCCTGAAGGATCAACGGTTTTGGAACTAGGTATGGGCCCAGGAGTTGATTTGGAAATACTCTCAACTTTTTTTGATGCAACAGGTTCAGATAATTCGAAAATATTTCTTGACAGGTTCCAAAAGTTACATTCAGATTATAAGCTTATTAAAATAGACATTAAAAATATTCAAAGTGACTCCAAATTTGACTGTATCTATTCCAACAAGGTTTTGCACCATCTTACTGATGAAGAATTGAGGGAGTCATTATTGCAACAGAAAAATTTATTGAACAGTGATGGAATATTATTTCATACTTTTTGGTTTGGTGAAAAAATGGAGGAAATGGAAGGCTTACTGTTTAACTATCATTCAGTTGAAAAATTAAAAAATATCATTGGCGATATGTTTGAAATATTGGAGATCAAACCATACAATGAAATGGAAAAAAATGATTCTTTGTATGTAATATTGAGTAAAACAAGTGACAGATAAAAAGGCTGATCAACGCTGCCAATTGCTGAATATGGGTGACATTAGATATTCAAAGGAGATATATGCAAATTATTCTATTGAGACATGGAAAGGTTAACGGCCCACCTATATCTATTCTTTCTGCTGAGAATTTTTCTGAATGGGTTTATGCCTATGACAACAATGAATTGGATTCTTCTTCTAAACCAACTGAAGATGCTAGACACATTGTTACAAACGCAAATGCTGTAGTCTGTAGTGATCTTCCAAGGTCAATTGAGTCCGCTAAAATATTAGGTGTTGAGGACATAAATTTATGTCATTCCCTCTTCAATGAAGCTGGGTTGCCAGTGGCGAAATGGAAATATCCAAAGTTGTCTGTAAGAATCTGGGTTATAATTTTTAGAATTATTTGGCTTTTTGGCTATTCCAAGAACTCTGAATCTTTTACTGAAACGAAAGTTAGGGCCTCTAAAGCCTCTGCTAAATTAATTGAAATCGCTGAAGAACATCAATCTGTAGTATTTATAGGTCATGGTATTTTCAACCACTTTGTAGCCAAAGAATTAAAAAAACAAGGTTGGATTGGACCAAGAAGTTCCAGTAAAAAACATTGGAATTATAGTATATACAAGCTTTGAATATTACAACAATGCAATTATTTAATGATGCACTGAGCTTTAACTTTATATGTGTCAAACGTGTAGCGGGAATTTAATTTATGGATAAAGAAAAAATCGAAAAATATCTATCTAGCTTGAAAGGTGGAGAATCAAGCTATCCATTTGGCCCAGAAGCCTTGGTATATAAAGTGATGGGTAAAATGTATGCTTTAGTATCTCAAAAGGAAGAAATACCCCGAGTTACTTTAAAAGTGAACCCGGCAGATGGAGAAGTGTTAGTAAGTCAATTCGACTCTGTAAGTCCAGGCTACTACATGAATAAAAAACATTGGATCACGATATCCCTAACTGGTGAATTACCGCTGGAAATGATCAAAGATCTATCTAAAAAGTCATATGAGCTGGTGGTAAGCAAACTCACTAAAAAAGATAAAGAAGAATTGAAAGGAACGGTATAGCCCATGTATGCCGTCATATTTACCGCCAATGTAAAATGAATATCTAGTTGTGGCAAGGAGAATGTGAGAGCTCTTGCCACAGAGAAATATGGTTGCGTTGATTTTAAGTCGGTATCAGAAGGAGACCAGGAAATAGCTATTTCATACTGGGCAAGCCTGAAACACATAGAGAATTGAAAAAAAGGCCCTGAGCATATTTATGCTCAGGCGCTTGGGCAGTGTTAGTTCCGGAGCAAACCCGAAGATAAATGCCGCAACTTTATCCACATTATCGGCATTTCCCCAATTCCTGCTGATAAACCGGTATTTGACAATAGTTACGCGAATACGGGGCTAGTTATTTAGCCGGTAGCTGCAATACCATTGGTAAAAAATAAGTGATAAACAAGGTTATCATCACTGTACCAACAATATTCAACCAAATGCCTGCTTTCGCCATCTGAGGTATCGTCACCATACGACTGGCAAACACAATTGCATTGGGCGGAGTAGCTACCGGTAGCATAAAAGCAAATGATGCGGCTAGTGCAGTTGCACCCATTAGCATTAATACAGGAACGTCTGCTGCCATGGCAAAACCTGCCATGACAGGCAACAGTAAGGAGGCAGTAGCAGTATTTGATGTGACCTCAGTAAGAAAAACAACCATTAATACAACGATCAATATCATTGCAATTAAATTAACATCATGCAGTAGTGATAGCTGACCACCCAGCCAGCCTGTAAGACCACTTGCCGAAAAGCCTTCAGCCAGAGCAAAGCCGCCGCCGAACAGTATGATGATATCCCAAGGTATCCGCACAGCGGTTTGCCAATCAAGCAGAAACTCGCCTTTTTTCAAATCCGACGGAATGACAAACAACAATAGTGCGCCGAAGATTGCTACAGTTGAGTCTTTCACATTTTTAAGTGCGTCAATATCCAATAAACCACGAAACAGCCAGGCAGACACAACAAATAAAAACACTGCCAACACGCGTTGTTCCTGATGCGTCATTTTACCCAGTGCTTTAAGCTGCTCGTGAATTACGGCTTTACCACCCGGCAACTCTGTCATATTTGATCGAAAGGCAATACGGGTTAAATAAAACCAGGTAAATGCTAACATAACCATTGATAATGGTGCGGCAAACATCATCCACTCAGCAAAACCGATGGTGTAGCCATATTGCTTTTCTACCACGCCTGCCAGAATGGCGTTCGGAGGGGTTCCGATCAGGGTTGCAACACCGCCAATGGAGGCTGCATAAGCAATACCCAACATTAAAGCGATTGCAAAGTTACGTTGAGCGGCATCATGCTCATCATTTTGACCTAACATCTGATGCAGCACCGCCATACCAATGGTGACCATCAACATGGCAGTCGCGGTGTTGCTAATCCAGCATGACAAAAACGCCGTTGCCAACATGAACCCCAGAATGACACGGTTTGGTGTTACACCAATAAAACGAATAGTGTGTAGCGCAATGCGTTTATGCAAACCCCATTTTTCAATTGCCATGGCAATAATAAAACCGCCCATGAAAAGATAAATCAGATGATTTGAATAGGATGCGGTCACCTCGGCAGCCGTGTTAACACCTAGCAGTGGAAACAGTGCAATAGGCATTAATGCTGTTGCGGGGATGGGAATTGCTTCGGTAATCCAGAATACCGCCATCAATGCTGTTACAGCCGCAACCCGCATTCCTTCTGGCTGCATTCCCTCAGGCGTCGGTAAAACAAGCAGTAATAGAAACAAGCTGGGCCCGAGGATCAGGCCAATGCGTTGCCGACTATTCAAATTTTTGTCATGCCCTGCCAAACTTAACTCCTTTGAACTACAGCGAATCTATAAATTATATTTCTATTTAAGTCTAGCTCAGCATGGGTGATATGCATAGTTAAACACAACATTCGGCTTGAATCATCAGAAATATGTTAAACACATTGGCCAATACGGCTTGCATCACAGCTGGTTTTTTATTAGTCTAAAACAGCGAATATCTAGCATGAGGAGGATGACATATTTTCATGAATAAAGAATTCTATAAATATTTCAGGTTGAAAACTTATTTACCTATTGTAATTATATTTGGTTTTGTCCCATTTAATATTACATATGGAAAAACGCTAGAATCAAGCCTGGTTACAGCAGCCATCGATAGAACCACACACAATGTCGAATACAATGGCGCGTATTTTTCAATCGCCTACCCGGGGGGCGATGTACCCCAAAATATAGGCGTTTGCACTGATGTAATTATTCGCACCTATCGAAGCATTGGCATTGATTTACAAAAATTAATCCATGAAGATATGGCGCAAAATTTTCAGGCATATCCGTCGAAAAGAATATGGGGCCTCTCACGGCCGGATAAAAATATCGATCACAGGCGAGTACCAAATATGCAGACGTTTTTTACCCGGCACGGGAAAAAACTACCCATAACTTTAAACGCCAACGATTATAAACCCGGTGAATTAGTTACATGGATGCTACCGGGAAATCTTCCTCACATAGGAATCGTCACCGACAAGATAAATCAACAAACGGGAAACCCATTGATTGCACATAATATCGGCGAGGGACCGAAACTTAATGACATGTTATTCAGTTATAAGATAACCGGGCATTATAAATATCTGTCTGAATAATTAAATCTAGATATCTGTAAAACGCCATTTTTTCACTCATAACTCCTATGTCAATCTAGCGACCCTAACACAAAAGGAGCATTAAATCGTGTCTCAGTCACCCACCTCAGCAGATGCAATTCCAATTCAGGGAATAACAACCTTACGCCTCCCAGGTTGACGGACGTACCAAACGAAAACTTGGAGATTTTTTTGGTTTAACCAATTTTGGAGTTAATCTTACACATCTTTTACCAGACGCGGTCTCTGCACTGTTGCATCATCATTCAAAACAAGATGAATTCATTTACATTTTACAAGGTATGCCAACCTTAATTTTAGATAACAGAGAATTTATCATGCATCCCGGAGACTGCCATGGACTTAAATCCGGCTCAGTCATAGCAAGCCAGCTCGTTAATCGGTCAAAAGAAATAGTTATATACATTGAAATCGGTGATCGCACCGTGGGTGATGAAGTTGAATACCCCAATGATGATATTAGAGCCAAACAGTTAGCCAATGGTGCCTGGAGTCTGACACACAAAGATGGTCGCCCATATTGAGTGTAAAAAGAATCAGCCATGAGAGAAATATCTGGGGTCAGACTTGAAATACATTAACTTGACCCTAATGCTGTATCAATTGATCACATGATAAAAAGCCTTTTCATATTGTATTTTTCAGGTCTAGGCGTATTGTTACTATAGCAAGGAATTAGACAGTATTAAATTGGTTTAACCCCATTTTCTTCCTTATGACTTGAATGCAGGTTAGTTTAATTTGTAAACATCACGATTACATGATCCAAAATATAACTAATAAGAGCAAACCAATAAAAATTATTAATTTAGAATAATAGTAGTCTGTTTTTTCTTGTGCGTTTTCTTTGGGTATTTCAGTAAGGCCAAGATAGCGATTTAACCAAATCGTAAGTGAAAATCCTATTACAAAGTACATCACTATAGGTAGCCAACTGCGTAGCATAATGGTTGCAACAAAAGTTGAACACATTAATACAATATCAATAGCACCAAGTAGCAACCGGAATTTATTATTCCTGATAAAAACAGAGTTACAGTTAGAGCACCCAACCACAGGGCTAATCAGTAATTTATATTCGTTAATGCTTTGGTTTCTGCAATTATTACATTTCATATTCTATTTCGTATAACGCTAAGTTAAGCGGCGCGCGTCTTTTTGCGCGTCCGGCGACCATAGCGAGCCATTAAGGGGTCAGAGCCCTTTTAGGCCGCCCACGTCTTGCCTGCCCCACTTTGCTGTTCAATTTACGCTCAATTTTCTCCTTAAAATAATCATTCCCTAATGGCGTACCCGTCTGCCAGGCAGCACGTATATCCTTGAGATCCTCTTCATCAATATGTGCCTTAAATAACGCTTTATACCCTTCCAGTCGGCTGGCATTTGTTTTCCCCAGACTTAAATACAATGGATGCGTGGTGAGTAGTTTATCCTCTTTGCCTTGGGCATTCGCTCGATAGCTGCTCCATCGATAGTAGCCAGGGCTCTTGGTCAACTCGGCACGAATAGGGTTTAATTCGATATATCGCATACAGGTAAGTAAGTATTGTTCATCATGAATTAGCGAAGCCTTGTAGCGCCCTTCCCAGATAGTGCCGCTTGTTCCATAAGAGGCATTTATATAGGGGACATAACGCCTACCAATGTATTGCATCATCAGGCTGATGCTATGTTTATCTTTCGGAGTAGCAAGGATATGGATGTGGTTGGTCATCAGCACATAAGCATGTATTGCACACTCATAGCGGGTAGCAGCCTCCGCCAGCCAGCCGAGGTAGGCGCGATAATCATTGTCCTCAAAAAACACCGGCTCCTGGCTATGGCCGCGCTGTACGATATGGACGGGGATATCTGGCAAGAAAAACCTAGGTTTACGTGGCATTTGCTCTACCCTCTCGGCTATAAAATAATGCATTTTAACTCTGGCAAAGTTTTATGTAAAGGGCTCCGACCCCTTTTATCTTTATTTTTATAAACTTCCAGGAAGCAAAGCTTTCGATGCATAGAAAAACAAAAAACACCCCGAAACTAATCCAAAACTCCAATTCTACTTCCTTTTAGGCTCGAACAAAGTATATGCATTTAGCGCAAATATTTTTATTTTTACACATAACATTTAAGCTGTGGGGCTTGCCTGTAGCAGAGCGAAGCGCCGCAGAAGGCAAGTCCCAACAAGCGCATTGTTATGTTTTTAACCAGTTTTCCCATGCCAGATAACCTAAATATGCAACAACCAATAAACGAAGGGCAATACTAAAAGGTGAGTAAGAAAGTTCTATATTACTCTCTGAGTACTCAACACCTAAATGCCTAAATGGATTTGCCCATGGGTTGAAGCCAAATTGATAACTCCCAGTAGGTGTAATTATTTGAAGGACATTTACAGGGATAAGCATCTGCTTTGTACGAAACAAGTGAGCAGACTCGATGTCACTATTTTTTATCATCCAGGAACCACATTCAATGTGATCTTCGAAGACTTTGAATGAGGCCCTTTTGGCCGACACCCAATTGTGAGAGTAACGCGGCTCTTTGTCTTCTCTGTCCGTTGCCTTACACCAACACTTGTACTTCATAGATCTCTCTTAAAAATATAACGACATGGGTGAGTTGCGCGGGGGACAACAGTAAACTGTACCGAAACCACTAACCTACACCTCACCACAAATCTTAAAAGAAACAAAAGTCCCCCGCGTCAACTCGACCCCAATGGTTATACGTTGACTTTATAGTTGAGCTTTGCTTCATCGCCAGTGATACCTCGAAACCCCCAGCAATGTGCTGGTTGTTCTTTAATTGTAACTTCTACATCTACCGGAGCTATTCCTAGTTGTGCTTCCATTTGCTTAAATAGCTCCTTGATTAATGCCTTCTGCGTATCTTTTTCACGCCCCTGCATCATGTTGATCTCAATAACTGTATATGCATCGCATCGACCGCCCGGATAGTAGAAATCTTCCTTATTCATTGGTATAAATCGATGTGCCCTCTTATCTTCCGGCATACCTAGAACTGATCGCATGCAGCAGTGGATAACATCAGACATTTTTGCTTTTATTGGATTTAGATTTTCTTTAATTCCGTACACTATGATCATTTTTCTTCCCTAAACGTATAACGCCATGCACAGCGGCAGGCTAAAGTGGCGTGTTTTTGCGTAAGCAAAACAAGTGCCGCTTTAGCCTGTCCACTGGAGTTACTGGTTAGCTGTGACTCTACCACTGAGTTTCCTCAATTTTGGTTGCTAAAAACAACCTGAAATATCATTGGTTCATACATAACTCAAACTCTTCTTTTTGTTTTCGTGTTAATTCATGTTGCGCCTTATTTATACCTTCAAACATTTCGTTACTACACCTCTCGAACTTCTTGAGGTCCACAGGTAAATTAACATGAGAGTCGCTGTAGTTGGTTTTGTCACTATAAACTCTCCATCCAAATACCAGGTGCGCCATAACAAATATGACTCAGTAGGCTTTAATAATTTTGTTATTTCCAACATCAATTGAAAGCAATGCAAATATTAATGAAATGTAGGTAAATATTTTTGCCACACCATCAACGATTATCAATAACGCTGACACCGAAGCTATAAGCACCCCTATGATTCCAAAAACAAGTTATATCTTCTGATTCATAAGGTCAAGGTTATAATTTGTAAGCTCAATATAGAACGATAATCGTCACAAACAGCACCGGGTAACCAGGCGGCGTCACCGCCGCAAAGTTCCCCAAGAACCGCACATGCCAGTTTCCCGGCATACGGCTCAGGCATGACTAACGCTCATTTCGATGGACGCACCTTTACGTGTTTCCCATAACGTATTCGAAACTGCTTTTACAGGTCTTGTGAAGCATGGCGACACTCTTTATCCGTTTGTGCGTTTTATCTCCATCAAGATAGTGAAGATGATGGTTGTCTTCAGTCTGTATTAGCTGGTGGCAATGCGGACATTTTCCATCTTGCTGCTTCAATACCTTACCGATATAATTTTCGACTGATTTCATCTTAAGCATTATTTCCCGATTATGGAAGTACCCATCCCATTCAGTATCGAATGGATTCGCCTCTCCTTTTATCTTGATATGCCTAAAGGACTGAATGTCAGAGGTCACTTG
>CALZHW010000108.1 GCA_945787125.1 uncultured Ectothiorhodospiraceae bacterium | reverse complement strand
TGTCGTGGGTCTAAAGACTGGTCAATATACGAGTCAATCGTAGCTAATTTTCTTTATCTTCATTTTATAAACGCTGAGTATATCGTCATCAGTTCTCAAAGACTATTAGGTAGTGATTCGCAAATGGGGTTGCTGTTGCAATAATGAATTCTTTTGTAGTTATCTGATTTTATGTTTATTTAAATATACTAAAATCCAGTCCATACTTTGCTAGTAACTGCTTCAGGCGATGACTGTCATTCACTGACTTCTTCTGTTCCCGACTTTGGTCAAACAATATCCGGCCAGCCTCAGCCATTGATTTGGCGCTCTTACATACCTTGGCAATACCGGTCAGTTGGATATGATCAAACAGATCCAGTTTGGTGTGTGTTTCATCGTCAAGAAATTTCGCCGTGATTGCTTTTGGGTTCATTTCTTGTGATTTGGCGGACCAGTCGTGTTTCAGGCGCATTATTTCATCATCGACAGCTGCTTGGGTAATACGCCCGCCGTCAGAAAGGGTAGCCAAACGGGTGATGCTGGCATTAAGGTCGCGGAAGTTTGCACGCCATGTGGCTTCACTGCTGTGAGCGAATTTCATGTACCGGCTGCGTGCCGCTTTATTGAAGCTGACTAGGGAGCCTGCTTTTTGGGCGAAGCGTTCCAATTCGTAATCCAGGTTAACTTCTAAATCTTCGATGCGTTCTTTGAGTGAGGGTAGGCGATAGGTCCAGAGATTGATTCTGGCCAACAGGTCTTCGCGGAATTTACCACTGCGACTGTCATCAAATAGGTCGCGATTGGTACCGGCTATTAGTTGAAAGTTACTGCTGACGGGTGTATCTGAGCCGAAGGGCATGAAGTTTTTGTCTTCGATGGCACGTAATAACATGGCCTGTTCGTCTATACCTAGTTCGCCGATTTCATCCAGAAATAATATGCCATCGTGGGCTTCGAGTAACAGTCCCGCACGTTGTGTGGCTGCGCCGGTGAATGCACCTTTCTTATGGCCAAATAGGGCAGACATGGCATTGTCGCCACGCAGGGTGGCACAGTTTACTTCCACCAAACGTCCTTTTACTTGGGCGCGTGTTTGTTTGAGTTGATAGATGCGTTTGGCCAGTTGTGATTTGCCTGCACCGGTTGGGCCAGTGAGTAGAATGGGATCTTCAGAGTTGATCGAGATCTTTTCCAGCTGTGCAATGACGCGGTTGAATTCTTTGTTTTTTGTTTCAATGCCGCCTTTCAAATAGATTGTGCCTTCGCTGTGTTCACGGGAAAAGCGTGAGGCGATTTGATCATATTTCGATAGATCAAGATCAATAATCTGATAACTACCGGCATCAACGTTGTCTCGGTTGGCTGGGGAGGTTTGTACTAAGCGGCCGGGGAGGTAGTTCGCCTCGGTTAGCAGGTATAGGCAGATCTGAGCTACATGGGTGCCGGTGGTGATATGGATTAAATACTCTTCTTTGTCGCGGTCGAAGCCGTATTGGCGGGAGAAGTCATGGAGACTGCCGTAGACCTCTTCAAAGTCCCAGGGGTCTTCAAATTCGACATGGTGGTGTCGGACTTCGGTTTCAGGCGATACGCGTTGAATGTCCTCTGTGACGAGGTCAGCCAAACGTTGGAAGTGTGGCTGAAACACCAACTCCATGCGGTCGATCAGCAGATCTTCCTGCTGACAGAGGGAGATAGTAGGGCGCCATTTATCCCAACGCTTTTTTCCTCTGCCCCTCTGGTCCAGTACGGTGCCCAATAAGCTGATTGCAACAGTCTTCATATATCAAATTAAATATCAAAATATCGAAATAGATATATTAGGAATTATGGCCAAAATAGCTCGGTGTTACCAGTTGTTTGTTCTAGTCTGAAATATTTAAATAAAATCAGTTGGTTGAAAGTGTTTTATTGTCTGGCAAGAAAGCTGGCACGGCAGCTGCAATAGCATTAACAACAAACAATGAATAACGAGCGATAAGAGAAGAAGGAAGCAGAATAATGTGTGAAACATCTTACGAAGTGATGAGTGACCATGGTGGTGCCCCCATTAAGTCCTGGACCAAGGGTGTTCCTTTTGAGGAGCAAGCGCGTCAACAGCTGAGAAACATCGCGAGCCTTCCCTTCATTCACAAGTGGGTGTCGGTGATGCCGGATGTACACCTGGGAAAAGGAGCCACTATTGGTAGCGTGGTTCCCACCATTGGCGCGGTAATCCCAGCGGCTGTGGGTGTGGATATTGGTTGCGGCATGATGGCAGTGAAGACTTCGCTGAAGGCGGGTCAGCTGCCGGATAATCTGAGCGGTATTCGCGCAGCGATTGAAACGGCTGTGCCGCATGGCCGGTCTTCCTCACGCAGTCGTCGAATGCCCAAGCGTGATAAAGGTGCTTGGGGTGATCTGCCTACAGATGTTGCGGCGGCTTGGAAGGTATTGATGCCTAGTTTTGATCGCCTGTGTGAGCAGCACAAGTTGTTAAAGAATACTAACAACGTGAATCATTTAGGAACCTTGGGTACTGGAAACCATTTTATTGAGGTATGTCTAGATGAGGGTGATGACGTTTGGTTCATGCTGCATAGCGGATCACGTGGTGTCGGTAACCGTATCGGCACACACTTTATAGAAGTGGCCAAGAAGGATATGGAACGCTGGTTTGTGAACCTGCCCGATAAAGATTTGGCGTATCTGCCAGAGGGTAGCGATCACTTTAAGCAGTATGTGGAAGCGGTGGAGTGGGCGCAGGAGTATGCGCGTATTAACCGCGAAGTAATGATGGCGCGGGTGATTGCTGCAGTACGTAGTGAAATGCCGATTGCGTTTGAGACACATGCTCATGCGGTTAACTGTCACCACAACTATGTCTCACGTGAGAACCATTATGGTGAGAATGTGCTGGTTACACGTAAAGGTGCAGTGCGTACCCGCAAAGATGAGTTCGGCATCATTCCCGGTAGCATGGGAGCGCGCTCCTTTATTGTACGTGGTCTTGGGAACGATGAAAGTTTCCATAGCTGCAGTCATGGTGCGGGGCGGGTAATGTCCCGCACCCAGGCTAAGAAAGTAGTTAGTCTTGACGAGCATGTAGCTGCTACTGCGGGTGTTGAATGTCGTAAGGATGCGGGTGTGATTGACGAGACCCCTGCTGCCTACAAGCCGATTGATCAGGTGATGGAAGCGCAGAAGGATCTGGTCGAGATTGTGCATACGCTGCGTCAGGTGGTTTGTGTGAAGGGTTGAAACAAAAGATTTACCTCCTCCAGCGTTAAGGGGGTTTTAAAAAGGAATAAGAACAATGTTGGTTGTTGATGGTTCACAAGGTGAGGGCGGAGGTCAGATTTTACGAACCTCATTAACCATGGCGATGGTGACTGGTACGGAGATTCGGATTGAAAACATCCGTGCCGGTCGTGTGAAGCCGGGATTAATGCGTCAGCACCTAGCTTGTGTAAAAGCAGCACAAGCAGTGAGCAATGCAAAGGTAAGCGGTGCAGAAGTGGGCTCCACCGAGATCGTCTTCAAGCCGAAGGCGATTAAGGCAGGCGAATATCATTTCGCTGTGGGTACTGCGGGTAGCACGACGTTGATATTTCAAACCGTGCTGCCTGCCCTGGCGCTGGCAGAGGCTGAGTCCAGACTGAGTTTTGAAGGTGGCACCCACAACTTCTTTGCGCCGAGTTTTGATTTTATTGCTTTGGTGTATGCGCCACTGTTAAGGCAGATGGGTGTTGAGATCGAATTGAAAATGACCCGTCACGGGTTTTATCCGCAGGGTGGTGGCCAATGGCAGGCGGTGATTAAACCTGCAGGTCGTTTAAGTGGCCTGGACTTGTTGGACGCAGGTGTATTGATTGGTAAAGAGGCCGTAGTGACAAGCGCCAATATTCCCGGTCATGTAGCTGTGCGGGAGTTGGCTGAGATCGCTAAGCAATGTAAATGGCCTGAGGAGGTGTTGAAGTCTGAAAGAGTGGAGAGCATGGGCAGTGGCAATATCGTTTCCATGCGTTTGCATCACGAATGTTGCTCCGAAGTGGTTGAATATGTTGGAAAGGTAGGTGTGTCAGCAGAGAAGGTGGCGCGTAGAGCGATCCAGGCCATTCGTCGTTATCAGGCCGCGGCAGTGCCTGTGGGTGAACACTTGGCGGATCAGCTGATGTTGCCCATGGCAATTGGTGGCGGTGGTGTGTTTCGTACTTTGAAGCCAAGCCTACATAGCCAAACTAATAGAGATGTGATCCATCTCTTTACGGATAAACGTTTTGAATTTGAAGGGTTGGCCAAGGATCTATGGGAGATCCGTATTTAGTACCTAAGAAATGTTTTTATTTTTAGAAAATATTTCTAAGGTACTTATCCTGAAGTTTAGGGCTAGGAGAAATGGCCGGGCAAAATGGGTTGTTCGGCCACGTATTAAAGAATGTTGTTTGCATGTTGAATCAAGCTTGAATGACATGCAGACCAAAAGAGTTTGGCATGACTTGCCTGTGTTAGCGGTTCCGGTTCCAAATCTGGTCTGGCGCATCCACCTTTGGTGATATGTGTACCAATACAGTCAAGAGGCTAAACACTGCTTAGTAGCTCAATCGGGTAGAGCAACTGATAGTTATCAGTGGGTTGCCGGTTCGAATCCGGTCGAAAGCACACGTCTGTTAAACGTGTTTAGGGAAAGCCTTCGGGCTGGGGTTCGACTCCCCTCATGTAGTAAACCAAGGGCACCCTTGTTTGATGTGAAGTGGTATTTCACTTTAAACAACGTGGCAGTGACCGAGTGTGACCGCTTTGGTGGGCGCGAATGGCGTTGAAGTTCTTCGAGCATTGGTAGGTATGTTCGGGCTTGTACAGACGAATATTGGGCAATGATTCGATTAACCTCTCAGTAGTCATTCCTGTTTGTTGAATGTCATATTCCGCCCCTGCAATGGAGGGTGCCCGACTTTAAAAGTAATAATAATTTAGGAGGCATTATGTTTTTCGTTAAAAGAATAGATGTTGCAGATAACGAAAGGGCCTTCCTGTTTAAGAAGAATCGCTTTGCGGGTGTCCTTGAGCCAGGAAGGTATCGTTACGTCGATCTGCTTGGCAATGTAAAAACTGAGCGCTTTGATATCACTCGTCATGAGTTGGATCACAGTCTGGGTAAGTTTTTGGTTTCTACCTTTGCCGATAAGACTCGAGGTTACCTTGAGGCGTATCAGCTCAGCGACTATGAGGTGGGGCTGTTGTACCACGATGGTCTGCTGGTCGATATCGTCGCGCCAGGTAGTTTCAAAATCTACTGGAAGGGTCTAGAGAAGATCGAGTTGAAGCGTGTTGATATCACTGAGGACTTCCGTGTGTCGAAGGCGTTGCTGGCACTGCTGGGCCGCGGTCATAACACACAGTTGGTGCGCAGTGCGTCTAAGACCATCTACTACACCGAAGTGGAAGATAATCATGTCGGTCTACTGTTGGTCAACGGCAAACTGGAAGCGTTGTTGCAGCCAGGTAGCTACGGCTACTGGAAGTATCATCGTAATGTTGTGGTCAAGCACATTGACCTGCGTTTGCAGAATGTCGAGGTCAGTGGTCAGGAGATTTTGACTAAAGATCGGGTGAGCCTGAGGCTTAACCTTTCTGCTGCTTATAAGGTGGAAGATCCACAGCTGGCTCAGAGCAAGCTGGCGGATTTCAACGATTACCTGTACCGGGAGTTTCAGTTGCAGCTGCGTGAAGCAGTAGGCACCAAAACTTTGGACCAGTTGCTGAACGATAAAGATGCACTGAACAAGGTGATGACTGACGGTATCCGTCAGCGAGTTGAGGAGCACGGTATCTCGGTCAAGAGTGTCGGTGTGCGTGACATCATTTTGCCTGGTGATATGAAGACCATCCTCAATCAGGTTGTTGAGGCAGAAAAGGCGGCGGAGGCTAATTTGATCAAGCGGCGTGAAGAGACCGCGGCGACACGCTCGTTGCATAATACTGCCAAGATGATTGAAGGCAACCCAACCTTAATGCGTCTAAAGGAGTTGGAAGTGTTGGAAAAAGTGACCGAGCGTATCGGCAATATCAATGTCTACTCCGGTCTGGAAGGTGTAATGAAGGACTTAGTTAAAAGTCCTTCAACAATGAAGTTGTGAGAAGTGGTGGCTCGGAATAGGCCGGGCCATCTTAACAGGATGTAGTAGTGGTGAGTTCAATGGAATGGGAGTTTGTCTAGCATTTATAGTGTAATCGCTTTTCGCGTTTGAGTAATGTATATCAAATAACACAACACTAAGGCCGAAATGTTTGTTGAAACCGGGTTGAAAGCTTCTGTTAGCAATTCAGGCATCACCAAATAAACATCAAATAGTAGAACTATGAGCATGAGAGCAGCGATGTACACAGGTATTAAGGATTTTATATAAAAAACAATAGTAAGCGCTAGCAGAATTTCTATTGCACCTGCAGCGGACGAAATTATTGTCGCAGACACACCAAAATTATGCGCCATTACTAAGCTAGTTTCTACCTGGCTAGGCCAGAGTATTTTGGGTATTAAACCATGGTAGAAAAAAACAAAAGCCAATCCATAACGGCCAATATGATTGACTTTTACTAAACTAGTCGCCATTTCTTAAGTACCTTTTTGCGTGGTCTGGCGTTGGCAGTAAGCACTGGTCATACTTTCCAAATAATGCATACCGATTTAACGCAATTCGGTCGTATAACCAATTGCGAAACCACCCTGGCAGGAATCGAAATATATTTAATAATTTCCATGGGAGATCTAGTTGGTTGACGATTTTAAGAAAGGCATCACTTTTTTCAAATGACTGATCGCCTTCCACATATAACATGGTGTCGAAATGGTCTGTCGGCATATTGAAATGTTTGAGTATTTGTTGGCCTTCTAATGATTGCACTGATGCAAGCATGAATATCATTTTTCGGTCATTTTTTATTATGAATTGACTCCAAAAATTGCACAGCTTACACACACCATCAAACAAAATTACTTTACAGTCTTCTTTCATGTTTGGAGGTAATGCCATTCTATTTATCCTCCGCAATTGAGAAGGTACCTGAGTATGAAAATGTTCGGCCGAACAATGGATGGATCATATTGAAGTCAATGTAAAACTCATTCTTTGAAATTTCTTTTTCGATGATTTCTGCATCACCCAGGATAAACCATGTTGGAATTGGTATTGTGATACCGGCAATCTTCCACACATAACCTTTGCTCTTAAAAATTAAAGCACCATCATCAACCGACATCCCCATGCGTATACCCATGCCATAACGTACATATTCAATAATCTCATCATCTGTTATGTGTTCCATACGAGAGGCAAAAATCAATGGTGGTTTATTAGGGAAGTCCAGAGTTCTATACCAAAACATCGCCTTGTGATTATTTTCAGATGTCCAGTTTCGTACCTCGGTTGGGATGTCCGTTCCTTTATAGGGTACCAATGCGCCAAAGATTCTACCGGGCAGTAGAAAAAGCTTGGCGATCTTTGAGTGATAGACTTCATCCAT
The DNA here is from genome assembly GCA_945787125.1 of uncultured Ectothiorhodospiraceae bacterium. Taxonomy (GTDB): domain Bacteria; phylum Pseudomonadota; class Gammaproteobacteria; order S012-40; family S012-40; genus CALZHW01. The sequence goes on along the minus strand of CALZHW010000108.1, from coordinate 4,903 downwards.
TACGCCTCTGATGGTCATTTTAGAGGATTCACCTGGGGTGATGTCATAGTGTTGCTTGACGATTTCGGCAAGTTCTTCCCAGCTTTCACCTAATGCTTGCTTGATGACAGGTTCTTTAATATTCGACATTCTGTACTCCTTATATACCGATGGTTGGCTTAAATACCATCAGAAAATAGATAATCACCATAGCTGTAAATGCAGGCATGCCTAACCAGAACCAAAGGCGAGCTTGGCGGTGATAGGTGTCATCAAGATGGGTGTTTTTTTGTATAGCTTGTAGGGAGAGATCCCGCATACGGATTTGCAGCCAGACAACAGGGAGCCAACAACCACCGGCAATAGCGTAAAGAATATATGTAGCGAGCAGCCACGGTTCAGTAAGTGCGATTCCCATTGTGTTTACCAGTAGCACGCCAGTCACTGGCTGAATGATCACTGTCGGTGTGGTGAAAACCCAATCCGCAATGACAACGATTCGGTTGGTATGGGAAATGGCTTGAAGGTTACCGCAGCGGTCTGCGCACCACTTATAAAAAGCACTGCCAAGACCTGTGCCAAACAATAGTGTTGAGCTTAATATGTGGAGCCACTTAAGGGTTTCGTAGTCCATTACTTTCTCTCCAGCACGAGCATGGTAAGCGTTGCAACAATAAATGGAATATTTTTACTTACCGGGCCAAATGGATGTATCCACTGTTCAGGCTGTGAAAAGGTGATAATTATCGAATAGAGAATAATTACTGCAATCTGTATCGATACAACGATAGGTAGGCGATATGCCATTAGTGTCGCCAAGCCCAATGTAAGGTCTGTAGCTGCTGCTCCATAGAGCATTATTGGCGCCCAGATTCCAGTAATTCCCGCTTTGGCCAGCATGGCATAGCTTTGTTCTATCGGGAAAACAAAGGCAGAAACGATGCCAGTGAAGATCCATATAAAAGCGATAGAAAATCGTAATAACGGTTTTAAGAAATAAAGACCGGCGTGCCAGCGATCAGTCTGCTGTGCCGGTATATTTATCAGTGCTTGTTCAAAGCTAATGGGCTCAAAGCCAAACTGTTTAATAAATGGAGTGACGTCAGCTGTATTGCCTTTGCGCAGCATTTGGACGGACTCTGTTGTCATCGGTGTGTTGCCAAGAAAACCACCTAAACGCCCAGCAATGAGTGTGAGTTGGTAGGGTAGTGAAATGAACCTTGCATTTCCCAAGCCCAGCCAATGGCGTAGTAGTGAATAAATCTCTTTAATCGTAATAGCCTTAGGGCCAACCAATTCGATTTGATGTTGGCCAGATGTCTCTGGCTGAATGATCTGTGATACTGCTTGTATAAGATCATCTATATGAATAGGTTGTACTGGCTGATCACCCTTATCAATAATTGGCGTCAATGGTAAGGACGCCAAGGCTCTAAAAAAGGTCATGCTCTTGGCTCCAGGACCGTAAACTATCGATGGCATTAATATTGACCAATTTACGTTTAATTCCATGAGGCATTCATCGGCAGCGCGTTTGCTAAGGTGATATTGGCTAAAGGCAGTTTCATCCGCACCTAGTGCTGAAATTTGAATGACTCTTTTTACACCTGCTTTCTCACAAGCCTTGAACAAAGCACAAGGGGCCGCAGTGTGTAGTGCTTCAAAGGTTTGTGAGCCGGTTTCACGGATAATGCCAACGGCATTGATAACAACGTCGATATCGTCAAGGCGTGGCAACCATTCAGATGAATGGTGATCTTTACTGAAGTCGGTTGTGATGGCGTGAGCGCTTGGCCAGCGTTGTTGGGCTAGTTTAGGAATTCGCACACAAACAGTAACGATGTGCCCATCCTTAATCAGTGTCTGGGTAATATGGCTACCAATGAAACCGCTGGCACCTGTAATAAGTACATTCATATTATTTTTCCAGTTCACTTGATTCAAGTTGCGTATCAACATGAGTTTCATTTAGTTGAGGTTCGCGTTGGATTGATTTCCAGATAACCTGGCCAATCATCATCAGGGCTATAAAATCCCCTAGTAAACTTCTAAATAATGTGTTCTGTATTGCTTCGGCGGCATTTATTGCGTCGTGCCCTTGAGTGGGGGCAAAGTAGATCACAATTAGTAATGGCGAGATAATCAACATCAACTGGGTAAACATGACCCAAAACTCAGCCCGTGTTTGTGTGCCACAGGTCTCGACAAGGACATCACGCAGTAATGGCTTGAGTAAATAAATCACCGAAATACTAATACCAAAACAAAGCAGAACTTCGATAATGAAAAGGGTGAGTGAATTCATAATGTGAATCTCCTTTATTTCTTTGATTTCTGTATTAACAGAAATTCATAGGCGAAAAAATAGTTATGTCTTGCCCAGAAAATTCTTAACCTTAGCGCCTAGCTTGATTAGCTTTAAAAGAGTCGATTTTGGTAAGTCTTTTATTTGGTCGTGCCAGGTATCAAGCGTTTCCATGAACTCCAGTACATCTTTAATGCGAGCCTTCACCTCTTCGGGGGTTTCATTATCAATCTCACTTTCAAGCACACACTCACGTAATACAGTCATGGTTGGATCAAGCTCCCGCTGTTTTCGGCCTTCCATAATGGTGTAGAACAACTCCCAGGGGTCCTTCATTGTCGAAAAGTGCTCGCGTCGATCTCCCATCTGGGAAACAGTTTTGAGCAGGCCCCAGGATTGCAGTTCTTTAATACTGGTGCTTACATTAGAGCGGGCAACCCCTAGGGTCTCAGTAATCTCCTCAGCATTTAATGGCCTGCTAGACAAGAAGAGCAGCGCATGGATCTGTGCCACGGTACGATTAACACCCCAGCGGGTACCCATTTCTCCCCAGTGAAGAATATATTTTTCCATTACAGGTGTCAGCTTCATTTCTTAATCTTCAGTTGTTTCTGTTATTACAGAAATTAGTAAAAATAAGGGTGTGCGTCAAGAGTTATTTTTCAATGTTTCTAAGTGGGGCTTTAAAAGCTGATGTATTATATTGTCTAACTTGTTGATTTTGTTAATGGGTGGGGTTAATAATAAAGCCAGCCCTATAGGTTTGGGCTGGCTATTTATCTGAAGGGCGCCTACCGGTGTGCTTCGGCTAAGAAGGCGGACCAACTATGCTTTCGTGCACAGTCCGCGTAAGCCTTTGATTTATATGGTGGGCCTGGAGTGACTCGAACACTCGACCAATGGATTATGAGTCCACTGCTCTAACCAACTGAGCTACAGGCCCTTATTTGGAAGCTGCGTAGTATAGCGTGTGTTTATAGCGCTAACCAGCAAGATAAAAAATCCGCCTCATTAACAACAATGAGGCGGATTTTTTTGTTTGCCTAATCTTGCAGAAAGCTGCGCAGGTTTTCAGAGCGGCTTGGGTGGCGCAGTTTGCGCAGTGCTTTGGCTTCGATTTGACGAATACGTTCACGGGTGACGTCGAACTGTTTGCCAACCTCTTCCAGCGTGTGGTCGGTGTTCATGTCGATGCCGAAACGCATCCGTAGGACTTTGGCTTCACGTGCGGTGAGGCCTTCGAGGACGTCGGTGGTCGCCTCTTTCAGGCCTTCAAAGGTGGCTGAGTCAGGTGGTGCCATGACGTTGCCGTCTTCGATGAAGTCGCCGAGGCTTGAGTCTTCGTCATCACCAATTGGTGTCTCCATTGAAATTGGTTCTTTGGCGATCTTGAGTACTTTACGGATCTTGTCTTCTGGCATTTCCATGCGCTCGGCCAGTTCTTCTGGTGTGGCTTCACGTCCCATCTCTTGCAACATCTGACGCGAGATACGGTTGAGTTTGTTGATGGTCTCAATCATGTGCACCGGAATACGGATGGTGCGAGCTTGGTCGGCAATCGAACGGGTGATGGCTTGACGAATCCACCAGGTGGCGTAGGTCGAAAACTTGTAACCGCGACGGTATTCGAATTTATCGACGGCTTTCATCAGGCCGATGTTGCCTTCCTGGATCAGGTCGAGGAACTGCAGGCCGCGGTTGGTGTATTTCTTGGCGATGGAGATAACCAGGCGCAGGTTCGCTTCGACCATCTCTTTCTTGGCGCGGCGGGCCTTGGCTTCTCCGATCGATATCATGCGGTTGATATCTTTAATGTCGGTGATGGTGAGGCTACAGGTTTCTTGAATCTCCACCAGTTTGTTCTGGGCGCTGCGGATTTCGTCTTCGTGCTCCTGCAGAACCTTTACATATGATTCGTTTGAGTTGACTGTTTGGTCAAACCAGTCGAGATTTGTTTCATTGTCAGGGAATGAAGTAATGAATTCCTTGCGTGGCATATGTGCTTCGTTGACGCAGATGTTCATGATGATGCGTTCATGAGTGCGGATCTCGTTAACGACTGCGCGCAGGTTCTTGACCAGGGTGATAATGAAGGCTGGTGAATATTTGAATGCAAGAAAGGCTTCAGATGTTTCTTCGCGTAGCTCTTTTAGTTTCGGCTCGTTGAGACCGCTCTTTTTGACCAGGTTCTGGTGTTTGGTGTATAGCGTGGATATCGTTTTCATGCAGGCGCGGACTTCTTCCAGATCCGGGCCGGTATCGACTGGTTTTTCATCATCATCGTCGTCAGATTTGCTGGCGGCACTGGCAGGTGGCGCAATTTCATCAGTAAGATCGGCAAAGACGCGAATGAAATCGGCCAGACTAGTTTCGCCGGCTTCGATCTGGATATAGCCTTCGATGAGGATAGCGATGCTGTTGGGGAAGTTGCCCAGGGCTTTGTAAACCTGGCCGAGGCCGGCTTCGATGCGCTTGGCAATCTTGATTTCGCCTTCGCGGGTCAATAATTCAACGGTGCCCATTTCTCGCATGTACATGCGTACAGGGTCGGTGGTGCGGCCAAAGTCACTGTCGACGGTTGCCAGGGTGGCGGCGGCTTCTTCAGCGGCGTCATCATCG
>CALZHW010000107.1:10521-12662 GCA_945787125.1 uncultured Ectothiorhodospiraceae bacterium | reverse complement strand
AGCGAGGTCAACAACTCGACGTTGAGTTGGAAAGGCTCGATAGTCGGGTCCAAGCCGATACGCTGGATAAAGTGCTGGAAAAACTCAAAGAAGACAATCTCTTAGCGCTTCCCGACGGTCGAAAATTGAGAATTTGGCAGGCGCCACGGTGAGTTGAAATTTAAGATTTCGATGGAGGGCTTATTTGGAGTTCTGGCAAGTAAGCTCAGCAATTACATAAAGACATAGTATTTTTGTAGGGTATTCAACGCGTTAATAATTATTGATTAAAGTGGCACGAGACTTGAAGCTGTCTGTATGAGTCTGTAGATGATACAAGGAGATATATCATGAAGATGATTGCCCACAAAAACCTGAGTTCAGAAGATCGCGTTATGCGAGTAATAGTTGGAATTGCATTAGCAATGATGCCTTTATATTTTGCTGATAATGTTGGAATAATTACCGCAACGGTTTTTGCTTCAATGTATCCGCTGTTTACTGCGCTAGTTGCCACTGACCCATTGGTATTGATAATTGAAAATATCAAACTCAAATGGAATGAAGTTGCAAGCAAAAAACAACGACCTTCCGGTACTGCTCAGGCATAAACCTCTCGTAATTCCCTGAGTAGTGCAATTGTAGTCCACCCCGCAGTGAATAATGCGCATTCTCCCTCCCTAGAATGCGCATTATTTTTAGCGGGTGGATATTCAATAAAAATATTAAAAATGGTCACGCTATTCTTAAAGCAAAAAAATATCTATAGAATCTTAATCTAAATGTTGTCAGTGCCAGTGTGCTTTTTATTGTCAGGGCTCCAAACGAGTTCTCAGGATTGTACTGGCAATCTGGAACGCCCCAGTTTCATTTGAATCATTGGAGTATGAAAAAAATATCGCTTGCCATTAACGGTACCTTGATGCGAGGCTTAGAGCTCAACGGGAATTTACTCTCAGCAGGAGTAGAATTTTTAAGTGAAGCACGCACCGACGGTAACTATCGCCTGTGGTCTATTAAAGACCGGCATCCTGCAATGCTGCGAGATTTAAGTGGCTCCGGAACCTCCATCGAACTGGAGATATGGCAAGTGCCTGTGGAAAACATTTGAACTATTCTTATTAACGAACCTCCAGGACTGCGCATAGGCAAAATTTTTCTAGAAGACAACAGCACAATCTTAGGTGTACTTGCAGAGCCTAATCTTTGTGAAGGTCAGAAAGAAATATCCAATTATGGTGGCTGGCGGGGATATATTGAAAGTTAGGAACGTGTACGAAATAACCTCCGGTCCTAATTATTTAAAACTTAAGTTTAGAATGTCGCTTCCTGCTTACTAAAGATCAAGCTAATAAGTGTTCGAAAGTCGGGTGGAGGTTGAAAAATATTCTTGAAACATCGGTTTAGTAACTATTTGTTTATAAATAAAATAAACTCGCTGAGAGCGCTAGAATGCCGCAAATATTGTTTATTGGTTTTCACTGCGCGGTGTTGAAATTCGCGTAACAATCTTTTGGGTGTCCAATGACAAGTAGGGGCAAGCTGGTTTAGCGATAATATAGAATATGCTATAGTCCATGTCTATGCCAAGACCTCAGCAAATTCAATGAAATAATGCCTTTTACCGTGTAATGAACCGTGGAAGAGAGCGTAAAACGATATTTCATGATGACGGTTTATATGGAAGCGTTTTTAGCGACTCTCTCGGAAGCTTGTCAGCGTTTCGATGCGATAATTCATGCCTATTGTTTAATGAGAAATCATTACCATCTTTTGCTAGGAGCCTCAAGCTAGTTTAGATCGCATCATGAGGCACTTCAAAGTCGTCCGCATAAATGAAAAGCCAACCCCTGATGCGATCGTAAAGGCCGTTGCTACGGAATACAAGGTAAAGGCTGAAAGCATAACGCAGAAACAACAGGGTAAGTGACAGGCCAATGTGGCCCGAAAAGTCGCTATATATTGTTGTTAGAAACTAGGGAGGTATGATGCGAGAATAAATTGCTCGTTATTTTTCTTTGAGCCATCCTGGCAGCGCAAGCGTGCCAATTAAAACCGTTAAGCGAGAGTTGAGTCTTGGCAGAGTTAGGGAAATAAGCAGGATATACAAACGCTTAAATGTAGTTAAACCGACTTGACTACTTGGCCATTTTTGATTTTTT
>CALZHW010000107.1:0-10421 GCA_945787125.1 uncultured Ectothiorhodospiraceae bacterium | reverse complement strand
TTTGCCCAGGCTTATGTTATTGCTCACGAAGTCGGACACCATATTCAAACCCTGTTGGGCACATCCAGCAAGGTGCATGCAGCGCGCAACAAATTAAGTGAAATTGAAAGTAATAAACTCTTAGTTCGACAGGAGCTGCAGGCAGATTGTCTTGCGGGTGTCTGGGCCTATCATGCTAACCGTGGCCGAGAATTGCTCGAAGTTGGTGATGTAGAGGAGGGTCTGGCGGCTGCGAGTGCCATTGGCGATGATACGTTGCAGAAGCAGTCGAAAGGTTATGCCAGCCCGGACTCATTTACGCATGGCAGTTCGGCACAACGGGTGAAATGGTTCAAAGTCGGTTTAGCCAGTGGCGATATGGATAGTTGCGACACATTTTAATAATCTAACACAGCGTTTGGTGCGTAAATATGTGCATCAACTAAACGTAGCCACTATCTAAATGAAAAAGTGATAATTGAAATTCTGAATGTGTCGGCTACCATAGCAAGTCATCGGGGATTTTATAATCGGCATATTCATCGTCTATTTCTTCAGTTGTTTTTGAGTCATTTAAAACTATTATATAACTAGGGTCGCGGGTTTTGATTTTTATTGCAACGACGCTTGGTACGACGTGGTAGGTTTGATCGAGTTGCACGATAGCGAATTGTCCATTTGATATCTTCTGGTGTAAAATTTCAGTGACATAAATGCGCTTGATTACATTGTTATCTTCAAAGTTATAAATTAATTCACCTTTTGATAAGTCCGCTTTGTTCATCTCGATGAGTTGTTTTATTTGCGCTACGATGGCTTTTTGCTTTAAGGCTTCTTCTTTCTTTTGGTTTAATTCGCGGTCACGTTGACGTTTTTCTTCTTCGGCTTTTTGCACAAGCAGCTTGTTTTCGTCGACTTCTTTGACTTTGCTTTTATTTTGTTGCTTGGACTTTTTTCGTTTGGCTTGATTCTGGGATTTTATTTTCTTTTCAGTCGTTAGGCCTGCTTTCAATAGTTGTTCTTGAAATGGGTTGCTCATATTATTTTCCCGCTAAATCTTTGTTAATTTCGGCTATTATAATCTTTATTCCATAGGACACAAATGATTACCGTTGCAATCGCTGGATACAGTAGCATAGGTTAATAATCCGTCAGCTTTGTCATGTGGATTATCGCAGAGGCGCTACTCGTATCCAGGTTGCAGATTATCATCCTCGGTTTTTGGTTAACAAGCTTTCTGCTTTGGCGCCTAAATAAACATACAGCCCTAGTCCTACTAGCAGGCCTACTCCAGTCAGCATCATCATTACAGCTTCAAGGATTTCATTACCGTAGCCCAATGCGGATTTGAACATTAGCAATAGCGCCTCGATTGTGACAGCAATCAAAATAGCGGCAATGAACCGTGTTATGGTGCGCCTTGTGGAACTATGACGAAAAATATCTTTATACATCAACACTTCTTCTTCCAGTGTTGTTTTGCCTAAATCAAATATTGCCAATGCTAAGGTGAGAAAAATCACTATACTAAAGGGTTTTAGTTGCATTTCTTTAGTATGCTCAGCCTGAAGTAATTGTAAAAATTCTGCGCCTGCATAGGCAAGCAATGCGATCACCACACAAAATAATCCTGCTACAATCACACAATATACGGCTTTAAAAATCGGCGTGAGTTTTCGGCGTGCGGTATCGCCCATGAGGAACTCAATGGTTCTGCTCATGCTTAGGTCAAGGACAAGATAATAAGTGTTAGCATCGTCGGGCACTTTGATTTTAATGGCTGCTGATACACAAAGATCCTTGCTGCTACTCGATAAATAGGGTTGAGTGATAATTATTTCTTCGGATTTTTTTGCTAACCGGTAATAGGGGCGCTGACTTCGATCACTGCCTTTGCCTTTGTAGGCGGCAGAATGCTGCCCGGTCTTTGCGATATTGTCGCTGATTTGAAAACCCTTTTCATCCAGCACATAAAGTAAATCAACAAAAGGATAAATTTTAGCGAGTGATTGTATCGCTTCTATTTGTGAAAGTTTATCGTGAATAATGGATTTGTCCGTTATTCCAGAAAGGGTAGAAGCAAGAAGTTCGTGCAATGTATCTTTGTGTTCGTGATAACGTTCAATGATACCGATGTAACTCATGGTTGACATGTTGAGGCCTTTTAGTTTACAGATTTAATTTGAGCTTAGGACTCAAGGTTCGGAATTCAATCAAGATCCTGCGAGTGCTCGCACATACTCAGCGCTCCTAGTAGTAAGGCCTTATCGATAATGTGGTACTTTTGCAATTTTGAACGCCGAAACTTGAATGAGATTAATTAGTAAAGCTACGGTTTCTTATCCATAGGGCACTTGGTCACACAGGGGTCGAACAAGCGCTTGGTGCGCTTTACATCCCGCCTGATTGTTGATTTTAGGTTAACGCAATATTCAGAGTGCAATAAATATGCCATTATATTTATATTCTATTTTCTGCAGAGATAGTTGGTTCAAATTGCCTTTGCTCATGAGACTTGTTTTTTTAAATCTGATTGATTATTTAAGGGAAGATAAAAAAGAGCGGCATTGGTTGTTTTTTTCTGCACTCAAATGTGGAGTGAGGTTTAAATTGTGATCCCGCATGGGGCGCTATATTAATAGCTCAAGTGTTGGAGTTTAGTCATTGTGAAAATGCCGTCACTCATCGGCGATAGCAAGAGGCGACAGTTATCCTGTCACACGGGGTTCATGCTAATACTCTGACTAAGGCTCATGACGGCTCCCATTCTCGGGCAGACTCCTAAGTTGTTATAGATGCGTCAAAGTTCAACTGAATAATCTATGATAGTGTATATATTTCATATATATGGCCAGTTTGTTGGTGTTTGGCTGATAACTATAGAGGTACTATAAAGCACTCATTGTTATCGGAAGTGTCAAATGCTCGCGGTAAAAAGGGCTGGAATAACCTAGTGGTTTAGGGCATTATAAATGGCTTGAGTGAAATCGATTATTATAAATAATAAAAGTAACCACAAAAAAATCATATAAATTATTAATAAAGAACGACTAACTAAAAGATATCACTTGATGCTGGCCGTAAGGCGCACAATTAATTCATACTACGATTTCTGAGGGGTTTTCAATGTATGAGAAGACGCTAAGCTATGCTGAATTTTCAGCAATAGGTTTGTTGCTTGTCGGCTGTATTTTTTCAAGCCAAGCGTTGGCAGAAGAGTCACTGACTTTAGATGATGCAAGTTGTATAAGTTGCCATGTGGCGGATGAGCATAAAAAATTGGAAGATACAGCTCAGCTCGACCAATGTGTCATGTGTCATGCTGCGCCTGATATTACCGGTAATAACAATCGGGTTGTTGCCCACCTGGATGCATTAGCCGAAGTAGATCTTCCTTTGGCAAACAGCCAAGTTGACTTGCCCGTCGGTATGCTCACTCCAATGTTTTACAAGGGAACTCGCCTCGGCAATCAGCCTAATGAACTAGTGTTAATTCCTGCTGGTGAATTTATTCGGGGAACCAATAATCGTCTGCCGGATGAAGGGCCGCAACATATCATTAAAACCAATCGCTATTTGATTGATAAGTACGAAGTCACCAATCTTCAGTATAAAGCGTTTATAGACGCAACTCGACATAAATCACCTAAACATTTCACCAACCGAACTTACCCACCCGGAAAAGCTGACCATCCTGTGGTATATGTGAGTTGGTATGACGCCAATGAATATTGTCAATGGGCGGGTAAGCGTTTGCCAACGGATATTGAATGGGAAAAAGCGGCGCGTAGTAGTGATGCTCGTATGTATCCCTGGGGGAATACTTTCAAGCTCGCCCATGCTAATACACCACAACGATGGAAAGTCCTGAAACAAGAAGGTGACACGACACCCGTTGGCGTTTTTGCAAAAGGCGTAAGCCCGTTTGGTGTGTTTGACATGTCAGGCAATGTTTGGGAATGGACTGCAAGTAATTATAAACCTTATCCAGGCAATGAGCGTATTAATGAGAATTATACTGAAGACTATAAAACCTTGAAAGGTGGCTCCTGGTGGGATTGTAGTTTTTACAAATGTGGTATTTCTGCGCCCGTATTCAATCGGTCTTTTTTTCTTAAAGTGACCAAAAATTCCAGTTTCGGTTTTCGCTGCGCTAAGGATGCTGAGAGCGATAAGATTAATCAGGCATCAATGCCCAACCAATGAGATTTTTCACTATAAGAATTCACATAGTTTAAGAAAGGAGGGGAAAGTGAAGGTTCAAAAAAAAACCGTAAAAACAGCATTTCTTAGGCGAAAATTGTTTGCACCTATGCTGCTGTTTGTGCTTGTCACATCGAATGTAGCCGCGGTGGAAATGAAGCCCGCCAAGTCGGTATCGAAAATTCCGGACTTGAAAAACATGGTGTTAATTCCTGAAGGAACTTTCATTATGGGTAGCAATAAATTTGAAGTTGATAAAGTGGTGGGTGAGTTTGGCAATGCTAAACCCTGGTATATGGATGAACATCCGCAGCGAACAGTGTCATTGCCGGCTTTTTATCTCGATCATTATGAAGTCACAAATTTAGAGTATGCTGACTTTGTTAAAAGCGTCAATGTGCCACCACCTGAAAACTGGACTGAAAATGGTTATATACTCAGTTTAAAACCTGAGAAACTGGCAGCGGCATCGGTGGCAGTATTGCAAAAAGTGGTTTCCCGAGTGCTGCAGCTTGATATTGATAGTCGTTTAATGAACCGCGAGGAATTGCTGGCAGCAATTAATGAACGTTTGGAGTACATGTCGACGCTACCTGTCACATATGTCACTTGGGATAATGCGGATGCCTATTGCAAATGGGCGGGCAAGCAGCTACCTACTGAGGAGCAATGGGAGAAAGCCGCTAGAGGAACCCAGGGTCAGGAGTTTCCATGGGGGCCTGAATGGAAAAATGCAGCAAGCAATTCAAGTAATGAGCAGTGGCTGGATGGCGCAGCGCCCATAGGTTCTTATCCATTAGATAAATCACCGTTTGGTATTGTTGATATGGGAGGCAATGTCACTGAATGGGTGGCCGGTTGGTATAACGCTTATCCAGGTTCTGACTTTACCAGTGAAAAATATGGTGAGCGAGAGAAGGTTGCGCGGGGTGGTGGCTGGGGTGGAGAAGGTCATTACACATTGCATCTGTTTTATCGTGGAGCTTATCGGGTGAACCTTGAATCTGATGCGACCTATAAGGATGTTGGCTTAAGATGTGCTAAAGGAAAAGAATAAAGAAAAAGAACAATAAATTCCGCTATTAGTTAAAGTTTCTCCGGCAATCCCCTATTGGGTTTTGCCGGTTGCTGTTGTGCTTACACCCATCAAATGTTTTCAATCGTTTTGGCAGGAATGCCGATATGAAATCCTTGCGCATAATCAACGTCGAATTTTTTCAATAACGCCATAGTTTCATTATCTTCCACAAACTCAGCAATGACTTTTTTGTTCAGCTCTTTGGCAATTTCAGTAATTGCTTTTACTAATATTTGATCGTTGCGATTGTTAGGTAGTTTTTGAATAAAAGAACCATCAATTTTTACGTAATCTACTGGTAGCTCTTTTAAATAATAAAACGTAGAGAAGCCAACCCCGAAATCATCCAGGGCAAATAAGCAACCTAAGGAACGTATTTTTTGGATCAGCTCGGCAGCGCCAGATAAATCAGACAGCGCTGCGGTTTCTGTAATTTCAAAAATTAATTGGCCAGGATCAATCGTCGATGTACTGAGAATGCTTTGCAATAACTCCAGTAGTTTATCGTCACCAAAAGCGTGTGCAGATAGATTGATAGCAAGTTTTAAACGTTGCCCTAGATGATTTCGTTTGTCTATTTCTTCGATGGCTTTTTTAACGACAAAATGATCAATGGAATGTATTAAGCCGGTTTTCTCAGCGACATTAATGAAAGGAGCGGGCAAAATTATTTCGCCACCATTATCATCATCTCGCATTCTGATGAGTACTTCGTAGTGAGAAGTAGAATTATCTCGCAAGCTTACAATGGGTTGATAATATAGTTCGAATTTATCGTGGCTGAGGGCATCATTGATTTTATTTCGCCAGTAAATGAGATTTTCAAAGCGCTTGCGTGTATCATCAGATTTCGAAAACAGGTGCCAGCAGCCACGACCGCGTGCTTTCGCTTGGTACATAGCAAGGTCTGCATTAGATAAGAGTTCCTTGTCGTCTTGACCGTGTTCCGGATAAATAGCGATGCCGATACTGGATGTTGTGCGATGACTTTTATCAATTGTTGGTGTTCGCATTGAGGCCAGGCACTTGTTTATTTTGTCTGCCACATCAATTGCACCTTGGGTATCTATCTGTGGCAAAATGATTGCGAATTCATCACCCCCAAAGCGTGCAATATAATCAGATTCTCGTAATACTAATTTCAAATTAGCTGCTGCAGATTGAATGAGAAAATCGCCTGTTTGGTGCCCCATTGTGTCATTAATATGTTTGAAATTATCTAAATCGAGAAAAAGCAAAGCAACCGTATGACTATAGCGTTTAGCTGAGTTAATCGAGCTTCTTAGTAAGCTTTGGAATCGCCGCCGGTTTAATAAGCCGGTCAACGAGTCATGATCAGCCAGCCAACTGATTTCTTCTTCATAAATTTTACGGTCAGTGAGGTCAAGGCCAACAGACAGAATATCGTATTGATCTGAGTTGCTGGATTCTATTTTCGAATGCAACCATTCTATGGTTCGTTGTGCACCTGACTTGCAAACTAATTTCGACTCGTTTTTATAATGGTCTATATCGCCAGTGATGATTTTTCGTAAGCCAAATTTGACCAGGTTGTCACTTGATTCGTTGGTTGTTAGTTTGAAGAAATTTATATTTTTCAATTCTTCTTCGTCATAATTGCTGAGTTCAACAATGTATTTATTGGTTTGTTTAATGACGCCATTGACATTTTGAACAATAATTATGACCTGTGCGGTATTTAGTAAATTGCGTATAAAGTCGCGTTCTCGCGTCAGTTCATTCATTTTCTCTGCTAATGATAGCGTGCGTTGGTTAACATTATCTTGCAGTTCTTCTAAGCGGTGAGAAACTTCAATAATATTCTCATCCAGTATATCAATTTCGTTCTTTAAATATCGACCAGGCTTTTGTTTTCCAATGGCTTTTCTCGCTGTTGAAAAAGCATTGTTGGCGAGCAAAGGGATAATATCTGATGCGTTTTTTAGCCTGGACAGGGGGCTCCACAAGATCGCGAGCAGCGCTAGTTCAGAAAAAAGCAGGGATAGAATGCCTGTTAAAAACAGCTCTTTAGTAACGATGTTTATGTTATCTATTGCGTCGGAGACATCTTCAACATAAGTGATGAACAAGTCTTTTGAATCGGGTAATTTATATGACTTTATTTCGTACGTGTTTTGTTCGAACTTTACTAACGATAGATTACGAAATGTTGATTCAAATGATACGTCTTTGTCTATTACAGAGAATATCGGCCGTAGTTTTTGGAAGTTAGACAAGAGCATTATTTCTTTATTCCAGCGCTTTAAGTGAAATTCACTGCCATGGCTGGCTTTGCTTACATCTGATGGACTATAAAGCATTGCGATGTCTATATTTGATGTTTTACTAAAGTTCATAATAGTCTCACTGAGAGCGCTCACTATGACTAAGCTACCCCAGGCATCACCTTTGACGGCTATAGGTATAAAGCCGTAGTGGTTACAGGTGATGAAACAATATATTTGAAAGATGGGTTTTTCTAATTCTTGAGATTGAGTGAGTTTTTGCTGAAACTCAGGAATGTTCAAAGTATCAGAAAATGAATGACTTCCCCATGATTGGATGACATGCTGATTTTTATCGATGAAACCAATGCTATCTATTTGTGATTGAAACTCTAATTTGGGCCAGACCGTATCGAAATTCTTAATGAGTTGTTGGGTATTATTATTTTTTAATGCGTTATTTACATTGTGTAGTAACGGTATAAGTTCGGCGAACTCTAATAAGTGATGTGTCGATTGTTTGAGTAGGCTCTTAAGTTGCGCTTTATTTTGCGCAAATGTCAGTTCCCTGCTGCTTTCAAAGTCGTTTAATAAATTGTTTCTGTTGTGTTGGTAAAAAAATGTATTAATAGACACGAAAATCAAACTCAATAAAATAAGCACGCTCCATTTTAAGCTGAAGAATTTATTGTTTTTTAGCAGAGTAGGCTGTGCCTGATTCTGGCTTGTTTTGTCTTCAGCAGTCAATGGGGTGAATTTTGTCATAAGTGTACTTCGCTAAAAACGATAAGCCACGAGCAATGACAAGAGTCTCCATTTTTGCGTTGTGTCCATTAAGTCGGGATTGTCTCTACTGGATAGCCACGCCGTTCCATTGACGTAATGGGCTTCCAGACGGAACATCCAAGATTTAGAGTATATGAATTGAGCTCCTACTGTCAGGTCTTTGGCGAACCGCGAGTGTGCAGGTGCACTTGTGGAACTTAAAGCATATTTCTTGCCGTTTTTATCGTTTTTATTTTGATAAAGGACATCGTAGCGAGAAAAGATATTCCATCGATGACTTAAATGTTGTGTGAGTTGAAGATAGTAACTTTGTCCTGTCTGTTTTTTATTCACCGCAGCAAACTCTGTCGTTCTCAAAGCGTATTCAGCGGTAAAATTGATTGATTGGTAAGCGTAATTCAGGGAGAAAATATTTGAAGTAAAATTAATATCATTCGATCCACCTGAATCAGGCTCGAAAGCTGCATGCAATCGGATATTACTGTAAGCTAACTTAAACGCGCTGGAAAAAGGGTGAAAGGCAAGACGGGTTATAAATGAAGGCTTGGGTTCCAGATCACCTGGTTGATCCTGACGAAATAATGCTAATTTTGTGTTGAGGTTTTTGACTCTGGGCTGTGCCACGAGAAATTGTAGAGTGGCTGATCCCAGTGTGAAATTGCGTTGGATGTAAATTTCCACGCCATCTGATGAAATTGAGATGTCGCGGGTTCTTTCAAAATAAATGGATTGAGGAATTATGATACTTTCCCGAGTGAAAGAGACATCCCGGGTATCATTGTAAAACCCAAATGGATTTTTTATTCGCCCAACACGGGTACCAAAGTTGTAGTTTGATTTATTGATCAGACGGAAATCCAGTAGCGCGAAATCAACCTGGATATCGCCATCATCTGTTTTACCTGCACGGCGCGATAATAGTTGGCCAGCAAAATTCAATTTTTCAGAGGGTGCATACGAGGCATTTAAGCCGAGTTCGTTGTAATCAAGTGAGCCCTTTTGGTCACTATTGCCGAAAAAATGATTATTATCACTCTTTAAATAACCTTGGCTTAAAAAGCCATGAATTCTTAATGTGTTATTTTTGCCTAAATTTAATGCATAGGCTTTATCGGCAATGCTTGTTATTACTATAGATATTATTGTTGTACTAATAAGGAGCGCTTTGTATTTGCAGTGTTTTAACATTGCGCATTTCTCCTTGTAGTGACTTTACATAACCAATCGAGCCTGGGTTATTCGCAATTTGTTCCAGCATCATTCTTTCATCCTTAACCTCAATTGGAGTGCTTCCTGTGCCGGAAAAAAGCATGACATCCCAAATCCGTTGAAGCTGATAAGGAAACACTTCGAGAATGCGTAAGCAAAAATCTCGATGCAGTTTTGAATCACTACTCAGCACGAACACTTTTATGGGTTTTTCATTCGACCAGCTTCTGACGCGCATGGAGAAAATAGAACGTAATTGAGTTTGTGTGACATCGTTAAAGGGTAGTGAGGCATTCACCACAAT
Organism: uncultured Ectothiorhodospiraceae bacterium; assembly: GCA_945787125.1. Classification (GTDB taxonomy): domain Bacteria; phylum Pseudomonadota; class Gammaproteobacteria; order S012-40; family S012-40; genus CALZHW01. The sequence goes on along the minus strand of CALZHW010000107.1, from coordinate 637 downwards.
CTCTTGTGAAGCGCCAGGAGAAGAAGCGAGCAATAACAGGAGCAATGATGTGAATGTGAATAAAAGCTTACGCATGAATTTATGTATAAGCGGCGGGTATAATAAAGTCACGGATTTTTCAATGCAATACACTGTGAAACTTCTCTCGTGTGTTGATTATCTCGTAAAACGAATTAGTTACATCGCAAGTCCGCGACATAATATATTATCTTCAAGCAGTTATCCAACCTTGTACGCAAATAAAAACAATTTAGCATGGTAGCTTTTCAAAAATAAACAAGTGTCTATACTGTGTAGTTTTACCTAGACGAAAATTTATGATGGATAATCTATTAATACATTTTGAAGACTTCTTTGAAATTGTTCCTGCCGATTCACCAGAGCTATTACAAGAAGTTCATAATTTGCGCTACCAAGTATTTTGTAATGAGAAAGGTTACTTTGACGTGGATAATGAATCGCATCTTGAAGCGGACGAATTTGACGCGCGCTCTGTGCATTGTTTGATGAGACATACTGTCAGTGGTGAATACGCAGCAACGGTTAGGTTGATCTTGCCTGATTATTTTAGCGAGAATTTTCGCTATCCATTGGAAGATCAATTAATCGATATTAAATCTGAGGAGTCGATTTTTTT
>CALZHW010000106.1 GCA_945787125.1 uncultured Ectothiorhodospiraceae bacterium | reverse complement strand
TTTGGCCGCGTGTTCTACAACCAGGCGCGCATGTCGGCCAAGGGTATTCCACAAATCGCTGTTGTGATGGGCTCATGTACTGCCGGCGGCGCCTATGTGCCAGCCATGTCAGAAGAAGCAATCATTGTTAAAAGCCAGGGTACGATTTTTTTAGGCGGGCCACCATTGGTAAAAGCGGCCACGGGTGAAATCGTTGAGACCGAAGAACTTGGCGGTGGTGACGTTCATAGTCGTATATCCGGTGTCACGGATTATCTAGCAGAGGATGATGAACATGCTTTACAAATCACTCGGGACATCGTTGCCAATTTAAATTATCAGAAGCGCGGGCATCTCAATCGTAACACGCCAATTGAGCCATTATTTTCTGCCGAAGAGATCTACGGCATAGTGCCCCATGAACTGCGCATGCCCTATGATGTGCGTGAAATCATTGCCCGCATTGTCGACGGCTCAGAGTTACAGGAATTTAAAAAATTCTACGGCGCCACTCTGGTATGCGGCTTTGCCCATATTGATGGCTATCCCGTGGGCATCCTCGCTAACAATGGCATTTTGTTTTCAGAATCTGCACTTAAAGGCACTCACTTTATTCAACTTTGTAATCAACGTGGCATCCCAATGGTATTTCTGCAAAACATTGCCGGATTCATGGTGGGTAAAAAATATGAACATGAAGGCATCGCCAAACACGGTGCCAAGATGGTCACCGCAGTTGCTTGTGCCGAAGTGCCGAAGTTCACGGTGATAATCGGTGGCTCATTCGGCGCCGGTAATTATGCGATGTGTGGACGCGCCTATGCGCCAAGACAACTCTGGATGTGGCCCAATGCGCGCATTTCTGTCATGGGCGGCGATATTGCCGCGAGTGTACTAAGCAGTGTAAAACAAGGCAGTGTAAAACAAGAAAGCAGCGCTAATTACGGCAAAACATGGAGTGACCAAGACATTGATAATTACAAGCAGGCGATTTGCAAGCAATTTGACACCCAAAGCCATGCCTACTATTCCAGTGCCAGGCTGTGGGATGACGGTATTATCGACCCGGTTGATACTCGACAGGTGCTCGCCATAGGCATTGCCGCGGCATTGAATGCTCCAATCAATAAGACCGACTACGGAATTTTCAGGATGTGACCACAATGAGTAAGCCGCTAATCATGACTGTTGATGCTCGAGGGGTTTGCACTCTTACTCTCAATCGCCCGGAAAAACATAATGCACTGAATAAGGCGCTGATCAATGCTCTGCGAGAGATATTAGCAAAAATCGATTCTGAGAATGGCATTCGCGTCGTAGTCATCACTGGCAATGGTCTCTCTTTTTCCAGCGGAGCAGATCTCGAATGGATGCGCGAATCCGCACGTTTTAACGACCAGGAAAACCGCCAAGACGCCGAACAACTGGCCAACTTAATGCGTAGCCTTTATGAGTTGTCAAAACCGACTATTGCTCGGGTCAACGGCCATGCCTTTGGCGGCGCATTAGGATTGATCGCCTGTTGTGATATCGCCATCGCCCATTGTGATGCACAATTTGCTTTCACTGAAGTGCGCCTTGGGCTAACGCCGGCGATTATCGCGCCTTATATCCTCCTGGCTATGGGTTCGCGGCAGGTTAGACGACTGTTTTTGACAGCCGAACGCTTTAGCAGCAAAGACGCACTACAATTTGGACTCATACATCATCTGGCGAGTGAGGATAGCCTCGATAGTGAGGTTCAAAAGCAGATTAAAAATTTATTGCAGGCAGGTCCGGTGGCCATCGGTGAAACAAAAAAGCTGCTTCGACAACTTACACGACAACTTACACCCAATGAACCTAACGACGAGACATTAGCCGCTTTGATCGCCCGCCTGCGCACCTCCGCTGAAGGTCAGGAAGGCTTACGTGCCTTCCATGAAAAACGCTCACCCACTTGGTGTAAGTGAGATTAGGATCAGGCATGATCAATATGACTCTTCCCAAAAAAGTCACCATCGTCGAGGTCGGGGCGCGTGATGGTTTGCAAAACGAACCGAAACTCATCGATACACAAACTAAGATCGAATTTATCAACCGCCTATCAGATACAGGACTTGCAGTGATCGAAGCAACCAGTTTAGTGAACCCAGCATGGGTACCGCAACTGGCCGATGCCGAAGAAGTGTTTCGCAGCATTACCCGGCACGAAGACATCGTATACCCGGTGTTGGTGCCCAACCTGTACGGTATGGAAAGAGCGGTGGCAATGGGCGTAAAAACTGTTGCTATTTTCACTTCAGCATCTGAGGCTTTTAATCAGAGAAATATTAATTGCTCAATTGATGAATCTTTCGAACGTTTTAAACCTGCAATTGAACTGGCGCGCTCAAACGATATAAAGGTGCGCGGTTATCTTTCCTGTGTGATGGGTTGCCCTTACCAGGGTAAGGTTGATGTTCATATTGTTACAACGTTAGCCGAACGGCTCTATCAGCTGGGTTGTTATGAAATTTCCTTGGGCGATACGATTGGTATCGGCACACCGTTACAAGCCCAACAACTCATCACGGAGGTAGGCAAACAAGTTGCCCTCGAACATTTAGCGATACACTTTCACGATACCCGTGGTCAAGCACTTGCCAATATTCTCGCTTGTCTGCAACTTGGTGTGTCGGTGGTTGATGCCTCGGTGGCCGGACTCGGCGGGTGCCCCTATGCCAGTGGTGCAAGCGGCAATGTCGCCACAGAAGACCTTGTTTATATGTTGCATGGCATGGGAATATCTACCCATATCGACCTCGAGAAACTGCTCGAAGCTGGAACCTTTATTTGTCAAAAACTTGGCCGGGAAAATCAAAGCAAACTCGGGCGAATATCAATCCAGTAAAAATAGGTGAAACAACGATGAAGTTAAGCTCAGCAAAAGCTGTTATCACTGGTGGTGCCTCCGGCCTTGGTCTGGCAGTGGCGAAAAAAGTAATCAGTGCAGGCGGTGCAATGGCCATTCTCGATTGCAATGCTGAACGAGGTGCTGCAACCATCTCATCCTTAGGTGAACGCGCACACTTTTTCGAAACTGATGTCAGTTCAGAGATGTCTGTTGATCTCGCCATCAGTGCGGCCGCTTCCGCCTTGCAAGGCATAACGTTGGCGGTCAATTGCGCAGGCATTGCCCCAAGCCAACGTGTGCTTGGCCGCGATAGGTTAATGAGCACCGCGGAATTCGAACGAGTCATTAATATAAATTTGATCGGCACATTCACGGTTTGTCGCGCTGTAGCCAATGTAATGCAACACAATGAAGCCAGTGAGCCGGATGGTGAACGCGGTGTCATTATCAATACAGCTTCGATTGCCGCCTATGAAGGACAGATCGGGCAGACTGCCTATGCCGCATCCAAGGGCGGCGTGCTCAGTATGACCTTACCTTTGGCTCGTGAGTTTGCCCGTATTGGAGTCCGTGTCATGAGTATTGCACCGGGCGTCTTTGAAACGCCGATGTACGACACTTTACCAGTGGAGGCCCGCGATACGTTGGCTGCCAACACGCCTTTCCCGCAACGCCTCGGGCAGGCCGAAGAATTTTCTAACTTAGTTGCCAGCATCTATGAAAACGCCATGCTCAATGGCAGTGTGATACGCATTGATGGAGCATTGCGAATGGGGATTAAATAATGAGCGAACCAATCTGGACACCCTCCAAACTACGCATGACACAATCCAATATGTTGCGCTTTATCCGTATAGTGAAAAATAACGGTCACAATGAAATTAAAGATTATCGGGACTTGTATGAATGGTCAATTTCAAAGCCGGAGCAGTTCTGGCCAGCTGTGTGGTATTTTTGCGGCATCCGCGCATCAAAATCTTGGGACACGGTGTTAAAAAATGCTGAGCACATGCCAGGAGCAAGTTGGTTTAGCGGCGTACGCTTAAACTTTGCGGAAAACCTGTTGAGCAGACGAGATGATAAAACAGCAATCGTTTTTTACAATGAACAAGGCCGACAGGCTGCACTCAGTTATCGCAAGCTTTATGAACAAGTGGCCAAACTTGCTGCAGCCATGCGCGAGATGGGTATTCACGACGGTGACCGGGTCGCCGGATTTATGCCCAACCGACCAGAGACAGTGATCGCCATGTTAGCCACCACCAGTCTCGGTGCAATCTGGTCTTCATGCTCGCCGGATTTTGCGAGTGCAGGTGCTGTGGAACGCTTTAGTCAAATTGCACCTAGACTTTTATTCGCTGCAGATGGTTATTTATTTAAGGGGAAAAAATATGACACACTAGTGCGCATTAGCGAAATAACTAAACAACTGCCAAGTGTGGAAAAAGTCATTGTGACGCCTTATATCAATGTAAACCCTGATATCAGTGCCATTGCCGATGCAGTGTTTTTTGATGAGCTGCTTGAACCATACAGCACAAGCGAAATAGACTTTTACCAAGGCCCATTCGATCAAGCGGTTTATATACTCTACTCATCCGGAACCACAGGCAAGCCAAAATGTATTGTGCATGGGGCCGGCGGCACCTTATTGCAACACTTGAAAGAACTGGTGTTACACACCGATTTAAACGCAAGTGATTGCATTTTATATTACACCACCTGTGGGTGGATGATGTGGAATTGGCTGATCAGCAGCCTGGCTGTCGGTACGACCGTAATGCTTTATGATGGCCCACCCTTATATCCCCGGCCAGATATTCTTTTTGATTTTGCCGAACAGGAAGGTGTTACTGTTTTCGGTGCCAGTGCCAAGTATTTTTCCGCGCTGGAAAAATCAGGTGTGCAACCTGGCAACACATACCGGTTGCAAAAACTCAACACTCTACTTTCTACTGGATCACCTCTGGCACCGGAGTCGTTTGACTATATCTACCGTGAGATTAAATCCGATATGCAAGTTTCATCTATCTCTGGTGGTACTGACATTGTATCCTGTTTTGCCTTAGGCAATCCCCTCTTGCCGGTATATCGCGGTGAATTGCAGTGCCGCGGATTAGGCATGAAGGTGGAAGTCTTTAATGACGAAGGAATAGCCGTGCGTGATGAAAAAGGTGAGCTCGTATGCACTGCGGCCGCCCCCTCGATGCCATTGTATTTTTGGAATGATCCTGACAATAAAAAATACCGCGCGGCTTATTTTGAAAAATTTCCTGGCATTTGGGCGCAGGGTGATTATGCCAAACTCACCGAACATGACAGTATTATAATTTATGGCCGTTCTGACGCCACTCTTAATCCAGGAGGAGTACGCATTGGCACCGCCGAGATCTATCAGCAGGTAGAAAAACTACCTGAGGTGATAGAAAGTCTCGCTATTTCCCAGGAGTGGCAACGGGATGTGCGAATAATTCTTTTTGTACGACTCGCTGATGACTTGGTCTTGAATGATGAACTAATAAAATTAATAAAAAATACCATTCGTATTGGCACTACCGCACGACATGTACCGGCCAAAGTCATTGCCGTGGCAGATATCCCTCGAACTATCAGCGGCAAGCTTGTCGAACTTGCGGTACGCAATGTAATACACAATCAGGCTGTCACAAATATTGCAGCACTTGCCAATCCGCAGGCTTTGGAGTTTTTCAAGAATCTGCCGGAATTACAGACTAATTGAGAGATAGAATATACGTCGTAATACACCCAGAAATTCCCAAAATGTGAGATTTCAAATGTAGAGGCAGCTATTTTTCCCGGAAAAACTCGACAAATTCTTGGCTTAAATGCGTTACGAAAAGTTGGTCAATTTACCTTTTCGTTTGGACCACCTTCTCTATCAATGGAACAATGCAAGCAGGTTTAATTATTTATCATAACGAACAGCTAGGCATGCTAGCTGCTCGTTAAAATCATTTCTGAATTATTTTGCCGGAGAGTCAGTTGCTGGCATTTCTTTAGTTTCGAAAGCACTGAACTCTGATTCATCGAGTTTTTCATTCATGTCAGCATCTACCTGACTCCATGCGCTGCTTAGACCTTCATTAGCAGCTGCTTCTGTTTTAGAAATAAAGCCGTCACCATCTGTATCAAGTGAACTGAAAGCGGATTTTTCACCTGCGAATACACTACCAATGGTGAACATTGACATTACTAAAGCAACCATAAAAATCTTTGGCATAATACAATCCTCTGTAAATTTAATTCATAAATGATTTAACATTTTCTCCAAATTGTGATCTCACACAAACTGAAAACTGTTAAAGCTTAACTTGAAAGTTCTTCATAAAAACCTAGTGTAAGCACATGTAAGTCTAATGTAATTTTTTTTACTTGCAAATAAAGAAATATAATTATTACACGTCCATCATTAAATAAACTTATGGAAAGACAAAAAAAAGCTGATTTCGTCACCTTAGACCGACATAAAATTCGTAACATTTGAAATTTATTTTAGCGTATATAAAATATAAAAATAATACATGAATTTTGCGCGGCAAGATCGACGACGAATTAATGACTGGCTAACATATGTCCATTATTGTGGAGGTCAACACTCATAAACGTTTCGTATTATTGTTCATTATTATCACTCCACTGTCGACGGTTAATAGCATAGTCGGAAATCTTTCCTTTAAAAGGAAGTGTTAACATGCCAGATATCCAAGCAACGTCTTTATTATCACTAAATTTGTGAATACCAATAATCATTGCCTCATGCCCTGCCCTGGGTTGTTCTCGATAAGTACCAAAAATACGATCCCAGATTGAAAGGTTAAAGCCGAAATTACTATTGGTCTCATCGTCTTCTACGGAATGATGTACCCGATGCATATCTGGTGTAACAACAAAACGACGTAATAAACTGTCGATATTTTTCGGCAATTTAACATTGCCATGATTGAACATTGCCATTGCGTTCAATACAACTTCAAAAATTATGACAGCGACAACAGGTGCACCCAGCACAATAATTGTGGCGAACTTTATAAGCATAGACAGAATAATTTCGATAGGATGAAACCGAGCACCGGTTGTTACGTCGTAGTCGCGATCAGCATGATGTACTCTGTGCAAACGCCATAAAGCCGGTACGGCATGAACCAAAACATGTTGCAAATAAATGATAAAATCCAGGGCAATAACAGTCAGTAAAATTGCTAAAATAAAAGGTACAGAATAATAATTAAACAAACCCCACCCATGCTCGTTAGCAAATGCTGCCACACCAATTGCTGCCGCAGGAAAAAGTAAACGCAAAATAAAACTGTTCAAAAAAACCAGGCCTAAATTATTTGCCCAACGCGTTAGTTTGGATACCGTTAATTTACGTCGTGGTCTCTTAACTTCCCAGATTGCCATTAAGCCCAAAACACCAAAAAAGAAAATGAGCCTAATAGTTGTCTCATGTGTTGCTATCCATTGATCAATAGTCACGGTTTACTCCAGAGTTTTCATCGCTTAAATGATAATTCAAGTAATCTCTTGAATACTATATCGAATAACCTAGCTTGTATTCAAGAGTTTTTTTGAATACTATTTATCTATGACTAAAAAGAAGCCTTTTAAAAAACAACTATTCGCTTATTTTGCCCAGGTAGCCAAAGCGCTTAGTAATCCTAACCGCCTGGAAATACTGGAATTTCTGGCGCAAAGGGAATGCGCTGTAGAAGATCTGGCCAATCTCACCGAGCTTAGCATTGCAAATACCTCCCACCACCTTCAGCAGCTTCGGCATATGGGCCTAGTGGCATGTCGAAAGGAAGGCCAATATGTTATTTATCGCTTAAGTGGTGAAGATGTCGTGCAATTGGTTACCCAATTACGTCAGGTAGCAGAACGCCACCTGGGGGATGTTAACCAGCTCATTGATGATTATTTGAAGGTGAAGGATGACCTTGAAGCGATTCCGGCAGATGAACTGGTAGACCGTGCAAATCTGGGTTTGATCATCGTACTGGATGTACGTCCACCAGAAGAATATGCAGCAGGACATTTACCGGGTGCGCTGAACATCCCTTTATCGCAGTTGGAAAACAAATTAAATGAATTAGATCAAGGCAAAGAAATTGTCGCTTACTGTCGTGGTCCATATTGTGTGTTAGCTTATGATGCTGTTGAAAAACTACGAAGCAAAGGGATGAATGCCCGACGTCTAAAGGGTGGTTTTCCAGAATGGAAACTTCAGGGATTACCAACGGAACAATCTAAGTAACCTCCGATAGTTTGTATATACCCGGCAAAGATAATTATTTCGAAACTTTGTGCCATGCTAAATAGATCATAGCAAATATGACAATCCTAAAAATTGAGCCAACAGATAAAGATTGTCGCTTTTATCAAACTGACCAAGGACTGTCATATGGCATATCGATTATAGAGTGTCAATTATAAAGACATCATTTTTCTCCGATTTATGGTAGTCTCTATTAGTCCGCGTAACGGACGTCGTGGTTTTCATATTCTCATCTCTTTGCCCAGGCTTCGCTGGCTAACCGATTACAGAAAAACATCTATATTTCAACTTAAATTTTGATCTCGGAAGACACCAATGCATATAGAAATAATAACTACACCCAATGAAACATTAAAAGAGAGCGGATTTGGAACTCTAAAGGCATGTAACAGTGTTTTAGATGCAATTCAGCGAATGGGGTACAGCGTCAGATTGAATGTGTGTGAAACGAAAGATGATTTAGATGCAGTCGTCAAAAGAAAGCCTGGATTGGTCGTCTTAGCGGTAAAGTATATTCCTGTTAACGATAAAGACGAACTTCGGGAAGATGACATTTGGTTGTCTGATTATTTTGCCCAGCATAGAATTAATTTCACAGGCTCATCAAGAGAGGTACTGAAATTTGATTCCAACAAAGTGCTCGCTAAAATTCATTTAACAAATAAAGGTATTAAAACGGCCAACTATTTTATAGCGACCCCAGGGCAGTATAATAACGAAAGTGAATTACCGATCACGTTTCCGCTGTTTTTAAAACCTTTGGATGCAGCAAATGGAAACGGAATTGACGACTTATCATTTGTTACCAACTTCACAGACTACGAAAGTAAAATAGTGTCGTTATACAAGTCATTCAACCAACCAATTTTGGCAGAAGAATATCTGGATGGTCGAGAGTTTACCGTTGCAGTCATCAAAACAGTCAATGAAAAGTTAATCGTATCTGCTATTGAAGTAATACCGCCGACATCAACTAACGGGCTTAGGATTTTAGGTGCACAGGCCAAAAAAGATGATTCAGAAAAACTCATAAAAATTGACGATAATGAAGTGAAAAGTAGAGTAACCATACTGGCAATTGATGCTTTTAATACTCTGGGTGTCAGGGACTTTGGCCGCATAGATATTAAAGCTAATAAAAATGGAGAGTGTTTCTTTATGGAAGCGAACCTGGTACCTGGTATGACCGATGGTTCTAGCTACTTCCCTCAAGCCTGTAATATAGCTCATGAATTCGCTTACGATAAAGTGATCGAATTACTACTAGCCGGAGGTTTTGCTAGAGCTTCTTCAACCGTGCCCCCTAATATCTGCCCTGACTCAGACCACAAGTTCCTTACTGCTATATAAAGAATTCATTGATGATGCTAGAAAGCTTGTTAACTTTGAAATGCAAAGTTATATTTTTCGCTGAATGTGTTTTTTGCACAAAGGTGACATCATAGCGCAAAAAATTCCATTGAATCTTTCAATAATTTATAATTCTATTCTTAAGTAGCTGATATGTTTATTATGTCAGATTTATCGGTAATAACAATTGAAGAAATTCGTCACCGACCTTAAAATATTCATTCAGTATTTATCATAATACTTATGTATTAAGGAGTTCCAGCTGCATGTCCTATGAGTTATTAGTCGAAGTTACACGTAATGGTACTGTAGAAAGTCAACATTTTGGTGCTGCCGTCGTGTGTGATACTAAGGGTGATGTTGTGGAAAGTTGGGGAGACATCGAAAGACTGATATTCCCGCGCTCAGTATTAAAACCGATGCTGGCTATTCATCTGATTGAGAGTGGTGCTGGTGACCATTATACCCTAAGCGATGCAGAATTATCGCTAGCCTGTTCGTCTCATCAGGGTGAGCAAATGCATCAAAATCTGGTGAAATCATGGCTAAACCGCCTGGGGTTAACTGAGGATCATTTAGCCTGTGGTGCTGTGCTACCTGAACATACAGAGAGTGCCCACCAGCTGCTAGCTTCCGGTCAGCAAGGCTGTCGAATTCATCACAATTGCTCAGGCAAGCACACCGGATTTTTAACCACGGCACTACACTTGGATATGCCATTGGATAATTACCACCAACTCGAACATCCATTGCAACAATTATCGCTAGATATACTTTCCGATCTCTCTGATATTGACCTTAGACAATATCCAATCGGGATCGATGGTTGTGGATTACCCGCACCCACTATGCCTTTGCTGCAGCTTGGGCGCGCCATAGCTCGCTTTGCTAATCCTGTGGATTTGTCAGATAATCGCGCGAAAGCAATTTATCGTCTTCACGAAGCCATTACCAATGAGCCTCTATATATTGCCGGGCATGGATCTGTGGTCAGTGAATTGAACGAAGTCACCAAAGGTGCTGTGCTCGCTAAAAGCGGTGCTGAAGGTGTTCTCACAGCGGCCTTACCTGAGCGAGGTCTGGGAATCGCATTGAAGATTGCGGATGGCAGTAACCGCGCACGCTCGGTAGCATTATTGGCAATTCTTGATCATCTAGGCGCTCTATCTGATGAAGAGAAACATAAACTTCATGCTCATATTTCTCCAACGATAGTAAACTCAAGAGGCCTTGTCGTGGGAGAAGTTCGCACAGCTGCATCCTGGCTATCGTATCGGGACTCAACGATTATTGAGCTGAATGGAAATTGAAGGAACTCAAAGCATCAAGGTACTCAGAAAACCCAACTGAAATAAAGTAGTTAGTTTCCCAAATGATTTTTAGAAGATCTCGTTAGCTTGTTACATCTGTTTTATATAACCGCGTTGGGTCGAACACAAACTTTCCCGAAACACATAACGTTAAACTCAGGGGCAGCGATTAGCTGTCCTTTGCAGCGACTGCTTCAGCGTTTCATTCATTGTCCGTAATCATTCTCCAATATGCACTCAGAGATGATATCCATTGAGGGTTTAGAGTGCTTTCGTCATTCGATAGAATCTCAATCCTGGTATGGGTAAGCGCTTTGGCCACTGCGACTCGACGGTCATCCCACGGCGCTCGTAGAGTCGGCGAGCGGCCGCATTCTTGGCTGAGACGTCGAGGGATAGTCGAGTCGATCCGCTTGCGCGAGCTCGCTCTTCAATAGAGTCCATCAAGGCGGAGCCGATGCCCTCACCGCGAAGTTCCTTGTCAATAGCCATGGACAAAAGGTAAAAATCACCATCGGCGATGGTCTCAATAATTCGCAACATTGGTGCACAGAGTATTTTCACGGCCGTCATTCGCAAGGCGCGGTATCCCGCAGCCTTCTTCAGTGGCTCGTCCGAAAAACGGCGATACTGCTCGGCAGTAAAGCCCAACGCCATGCCAACGATACGTTTGTCATATTCAACAAATGATACGTTTTGGTAGGAGTAGCTGTGGTCAGGTTGGGAGTAGGCCTTTGCAATAATGTGCGCAAACCGGCCACCAAGCATAAAGTGGAAGAACCCCTCGGCCGCTTGGTCAAGGTAACGACCACATGCTAGACCTTCATTGAAAGTAGGGTTGGCAGCCCGGATGATTATTGAACTTTGATCCATTGCATTCAGAACCGATCGACAAATTGACGTAGGATTCGAATTTTCATTGTGTTCCTTTTTTAGCTGAACGATCAAGCTCACCCGACGAAAACCGCATCGCGGTTTTTGGTCGGGTGGAGCGCCTGGTTATGCGTTTTAATTGAATACAATTATTTCACCTCGTTTTAGTGAATAGCTTGCCGCCTCTAGCCCAATGAATTCTTCATCTTTCATTGACACTGAGATATACGCGCCAGACTCAAAATTAAGCCTTATTTCTTCTTCAGTGGAAAAAGTGGTTTATCCATGGATTTTTCCATGTAGCAGGCTCATGCCGTTCTTTCATCCATTTGTTGACTTTTTTATCAAACTCTTCCATGGAGACAATATCACCTTCTTTTATTGATTTTTCCCTACGTTCAAGAATTTTTTGCAGAAGGAGTTTTTTAATATCAGGATTCTCCTCCAGTTCCTGAAATGACTGCATAGCAACAAAACAGCTTCTGAAGGAGATGTAAATACGTCTTTTAATAATTGACTGAGTAACCAATCCACAGTCAACCAGTGAATACGATTGCCAAAACGAGTGATTCCCTCCTGCAATAATAGATAGAAATTAAATCTATCTTCATTATCGAGAAAAATATTGTCACCACCATTGCCTCTCAGCATGACATGGTAAAGACCGCCAGGGATATGTAATCGTGGTTTGCGATCCATGAGGGAAGTATAGTAATTAATACTTATAAATTCAAGAACGCAGGCCTGATAATCATATAGCCAGCCTCCCAAAGTTCGGTGCCAGTTGTTAAACTGGTGGTGAACGAAAAATAAAACCATTGGGAGACTGAAATGAAATTATATTGCGAAATGGATTTAAATTTAAATAATGTTGTTGTGAAAGTGATTGATACAAACGACAAAACTTTGTATCAGAAAAAGTTGCCATGTGAATTGGATATTATATTGAAAGCACTAAAGCCACATAAAAAATCAATTGAAGGTATCGCGATTAAATCCACTTTCAATTGGTATTGGTTAGTAGATGGCCTTGAAGAACACGGGTATAAAATTCATCTTGTTAATACGGCGGCAGTCAAACAGTATGAAGGATTAAAGCATACCGATGATGATTC
>CALZHW010000105.1 GCA_945787125.1 uncultured Ectothiorhodospiraceae bacterium | reverse complement strand
AAAAGGCCGCGCCATCCTTCTCATCGAACGACAATAAATTATTCACATATGCCACACGCATATCATGCTGCTTATCTTCGCCTCGAGAAAATATCACAATCTTCCGTGGCATCCCTTTTTCGCCACTCAAAAGACGACGTACTAACACTTTACCAAGCGAGCCGGTTCCCCCTGTGACTAAAATAATTTTGTTCTCAAGGATCACATGTCACCTCTAGATTTGATATCAGCCGCAAGCTCTTCAAGCATCACATGCCAGGCTGGAATTTTATAGCCAGTTTGTTGAAAGAATTTATCCCCGATTAAACTTCTATCACACACAAAATCATCATCAGGGAGTATATTAATGTCGCTTCTTGCGAGCTTTGCTGTCAATATTTTTAGTAAATCGTATTTACTGACAGGCTGGGATGCCACATGCCATAACCCATTTAAGTCTGGAAATTTAATCATGATAAACTCGATAACTCGCGCCAGCTCTCTGGTCGTCACGCCCGTATAAATCGCCTTTTGATAACCGTTGACATCACCCTGCTGCGCCAGGTACCACTCAATAAGACTCTTTTTCCGAGCAAGTTCAAGTCCGATAATAGATGTTCTAAGTGTAACGCAATGTGAATCGACCAATTCACCAAGAAATTTAGTTTTTCCGTAGAGGTCCGTCGCATCTGAAACATCAGATTCAACATAATTACCTTTATCACCTGAAAAGACACAATCGGTACTTATATGAAATAAGCGGGCACCGATCGCTTTGCACAGCAGACTTAGTTTATGGGGTAATAATGCATTCAATTCCAGGCTCGGAATACAATCCTTAGCAGAACTTCGCTGCTTAACGATACCAACAGCATTAATAACCGTGTCTGGCTGAAAGTCGGCAAACACTTCTGTCAACCGTTCGAATGAACGTACATCAACACCATAATAGGCATTAGTTTCATCAAATAACTGATAGGAATTATAAGCAGATGATTCCTGCCGTAGCGTGACACGCAGATCATGATTGCCAGTAAAATGCTGTAGTAGCTGGTGACCCAACATACCATCGCCACCCAAAACAAGAATTTTCACCTCTTTGCCCCCACGCTATTATCCGTTACATGCTCATAATATCGTTTCAATCCTCAAAAACTGTATGATTGCAAAGGATTCTTCGCAAAATACCAACAAAGAGATTATATGAATTTAAAGCGTCTTCAAGCTAATCTAGAGTTTCGTACAGAAATAGCCTTTTCAAATACCGTCACTAGCTGCTTTGCAGACTCATCCCAGTCATACCGAGATGCATTTTTCTTTGCATTACCCGCCAGACGAGCCTTCAATGAGTCATCGGTAATCAATTTATCCAGGCCACGCTCAATTGAGTCAGTATCCAGCGCGTCAACTAATAGACTTGCATCGCCAGCCACCTCCGGCATCGATGAATTGTTAGCGGTTAATACCGGTGTACCATAGGCCATCGCCTCAATCAAAGGCAAACCAAAGCCCTCATAGAGGGATGGCATTGCCAGAAACTCAGCGTTCGCATAAAGCGTTGCCAGGGTTGACTCATCGACATAACCGAGAATACGAACATGATCTACAAGATCCAGCTCGGTAACCATTTCATTAATATCCACCCCGCCCCATCCCTTGCCACCCGCGACCACCATCAGCGCACGCGCTTTTGATGATTCAGTCAAACAGGAATAAGCGGTCAATAGTCGGGCAAGATTTTTTCGCGGCTCGAGTGTGCCCACAAAAAGAAAATATGGACGGTCAATGCCAAGCTGCTGTAAAACTTCATCAGGTGCGGCCTTCGGAGCCATACTAGTTCCAAGCGTAACCACGCTCAATTTATCAGCATCGACAGAAAATGCCTCTATCACCGCATCTGCCGTTGCCTGTGAATCAGCAACAACAGCATCGGCCGTACTCACTGCTAATGGCATCTGGTAACGCTCCAACCTACGTGAAAGTGGGCGCATAGTCTCACCTGCATACTTCCAGACCAGATCATGAATGGTAACCACACGTGAGATATTCGCCGGCAACCAGCGCGGTATGCGATGTGCAGGGCCCCAGAGAACATCGACTCCATCTTCTTTTGCCCATAAAGGCAAACAAGTCTCTGACCAAAGCTGCCTGAGCAATCCTCTATCCCAGTTTCTAGTTCGGATATTTGCTGGTTCCAGACCTGACGCGTATACGGTATAAATAGGAGCGGGACTGTAAAGGTAAAGTGAGATGTTCTCTAATTTGACCAGGGCTCGGCATATTTCCAGAGTGTATCGCCCAATACCGGTAATAGGACGAGATAGCAGCCTCGCATCTATTCCTACCTTCAATTCAAAGAAGCCTTATCTTCACCCAGCATCCAGGCCAATGTCTCTTCAAAATCGTATCTCTGCCAATCACCAATCAAACCTTTAAGACGACTGTTATCACCGGTCAATATACGCACTTCATTTGCGCGAACAAATTTGGGGTTCACTTGAATTTCGATTTCATGTCCCGTGATCTTTTCACACATCGAGACCACCTCTTGCAAAGAATGGGCTTGGCCAGTGCATACATTAAGGGTTTCTCCAGAAGGACGATGCTCCAACAGTCTTCGGTAGATATCAGCCACTGCACGCACATCACCAAACTCTCGCCACACCTCAAGATTACCCAGCTCGATAACTGGCCTCCTTTCCCTAAAGTGAGCAACAATCTTAGGAATTAGAAATTTTTCATCCTGTCCTACACCGGTATAGTTAAATGGCCGCACAATGAATAGTGGCAGACGGTCAATCCACAATCGAGCCATCTGCTCCATGGCAAACTTACTCACGGCGTAGTCATTAGCAGGATCAGAAGAAGTATCTTCATCCATGACGCCTTCAGAACGATTCCCGTAAACATTGGCACTACTTGCCAATAGAATACTACGCACATTGGGGGCATGTTGCGCCAACGCCCCCAGCAGATTGCATGTACCAATCAGGTTCACTTCGTAAAAAGCATTAGCATTACCATTACCTACAAAAGAAATACCGGCAAGATGAAGCACAGCTTCAGGCTGAATCTTAGCAACTTCTGCTGTGACGGCATCAGGATCAGTCAGATCACAGGACAAGCCTACAACTGTATGCCCATACCTCTCCAGTTCGGGCTGGATATAGCGCCCGGTAAAGCCGTCAAGCCCTGTGATTAAGGCACGCATAATCTAGAAAGAGACACCTTTTTCAACTCTATGCAGATCTGCCTCAACCATCATGGCGCAGAGCTCTTCTAATGAGGTCGAAGGCTCCCACCCGAGATCATCTTTTGCTTTTTTAGCATCACCAATGAGCAATTCAACCTCAGCAGGACGATAAAATTTAGGGTTTACACGAATAATTTCTCTCCCTGAGGCCATATCGATAGCCACTTCATTCTCATCAGCGCCCTTCCATTCAATCTCTATCTCAGCAGCTCTGCATGACATCGAGACAAAATCACGGACGGTCTCAGTCCGGTTAGTAGCCAAAACATAGGTATCAGGCTTGTCTGCTTGAAGCATCAGATACATGCCTTCAACATAATCCTTGGCAAAGCCCCAATCTCGTTTGGCATCCATATTTCCCAATTCGAGAACATCCTGCTTACCTAATTTAATTCTAGCTACGCCATCAGTGATCTTCCGGGTAACAAATTCAAGACCGCGTAATGGCGATTCATGATTAAACAATATCCCGCTACTACCAAAGATATCGAAGCTTTCACGATAGTTAATCGTCATCCAATGCGCATAAAGTTTTGCTATACCATAGGGGCTACGAGGATAAAAGGGTGTCGCCTCAGTCTGGGGGATTTCTTGTACCTTACCAAACATCTCAGAGGTGGATGCCTGGTAAAAGCGAATCTTTGGATTAACGACTCGTATTGCTTCTAACAAGCTCACAGCTCCAAGTCCTGTAATCTTCCCCGTGGTAATCGGCTGATCAAAAGAAACAGCAACAAAACTCTGAGCAGCTAAATTGTAGACTTCATCAGGCTGCGCCTTTTCAAGTAAACGAATGCTGGAACCAATATCTGTCAGGTCATACTCCACCAAATGTAAATTAGGATTATTTCTGATGCCCAGCTCTTCGATGCGCCAAAAATTAGTTGATGCCGTACGCCGATACGCACCATGAACAATGTAGCCTTTATCAAGTAAGAGTTCAGCCAGATAGGCTCCATCTTGGCCTGTAACCCCAGTTATTAATGCCGACTTCATAATCAAATAATCTCAATTTCTGGAAACGGAAAAATAAATTTACCACCACTAGCCAGAAATTCATGCTCTCTACGCAGAATCCCTTCCTTGAAATGCCAGGGGAGTACAAGAAAATAGTCAGGCTTCATGGCTCGCGCTTCTTTTTCAGAGACAATAGGTATATGTGTACCTGGTGTTACACGACCAAATTTTTCCTCATTCACTTCTGCTATCACGGGGATATCAGCAGAAGTAAAACCGCAGAACTGCAAGGTAACGTTACCCTTCGTAGAAGCACCGTAACCGAAAACCTTTTTGCCATCGGCCACTAACGCCCGCACTAAGCGTACCAGATCATCTCTATGACGAAATACACGCTCCTCAAATTCACGGAACGGCTTTGGAGTATTTAACCCCATTCGCTCTTCTTGCTCTAAAAGCCAGTTAATTACTGCACTATTAGGTTTTAAGGTCGTATTTGATGCTTTAGTTGCTGTAACTGCAAAGCTACCACCGTTCACATTGTTCATGGCTACATCAATAAGCTTTAGATTGGCGGCATCAAGAATTTTCTTAACCACACCAAGAGAGTAATACTCAAGGTGTTCATGGCAAATTGTATCGTACGAATTTGTACGCAACATAGACGGCATATAGCTTTGCTCAAAGTGCCACACACCATCCGTCGCCAACACAGATTCGATTTCTCTTGCAAATTTAATCGGGTCATCAAGATCATAAAACATCGCAATCGAAGTCACGATCTTGGCAGGCTGTTTCATAACAGAGTTATAAGCAACAGCACTGAAAAAGTCTGGAACTAATTCGATCTCAGCGGGATAATACTCAGCAAATTTATTTCCAGTTGGATCAATACCAATTCGCTTTAAACCTGAAACTGAATAGGCTTTGAGTGTAGTCGCGTCGTTACTGCCAATATCTAACACAACATCACCAGACTTCGGTTCAGCCATTCCCTCAAGGTAACGAACCTTGTGAGAAAGATGATCAACCATAGATTGATTGAGGCCAGAGCGATAACCATAATTATCACCATACATCTCTCCTGAATCAAAAGTATGCCCCAACTGCAATAATCCACTATCTGGGCACCATACAAGATTCAACGGCCCGGTAGTCACCATATCTGACGATGAAGGTGGAAATACACCAGTCAACGCCTGATGCCCCAAATTCAACACTTCGACTAAATTATTGCTTTCTGAAATCCTGCAATGCTCTATTTTTGTAACTAACCCCATAAAAAACTCCTTATCACTTAAACTTATTATCTATTAAATTCAACATGTTAATGATATTATCATTAAAAGCGTCATGAGAAAATTTCTCCACCACATACTTCTGCACGTTCGATTGCTTTTCTACGGCGGCTTCTCTGTCTTCAATGATTTCTAGAACAGCTTCTGCCATGCGCTCACAATCACCAACCTTGATTAATGGCAATTCCTTGCCCAAGTCACCTAGTTCTTCGTAAATAAGAGGTATGTTAGTTGCCACTACCGGTACCCCTAAGTGTAGGGCCTCATTTACTTGGGTGGGGAAGTTACCTTCATTTTCCGAGGTAAATAAAAGCGCCACTGCATTTTTATAAACACGGGCTAGGTCTGCATCTGATAAATCAGCGAAACATTTTAAATATTCATTGCCATTTGGCATATCGTTATCCAGACCAACAGAATATTCTGTTGTCAAGACCCCGTAAAGTCGCTCTTTACGACCCAGCTGTATAAATCGTTCATTAACTATCATTACAGTCCTAACAAAATCCATCAACCGCTTTGTCGGTCTATTTCTAGTTGGATAAAAAACAAATAAAGATGGCAATTGATCTAAACCTACCTCATTTGAATTCGGGCCTTCATCAGCGCCAGCCTTATTAAGTGAAGGTAACGGAAAGGAAACAATTTTATCAGGATCAGTCTTCAATATAGTATTAGGGAGATATCGTTGAGTATACCGAGAATTTGTGAATACTATCCTTGCTTTGTTACTTAATAGCTTCCCAATTAAGGCATATGACCACACACTACCCATTTCCACATTCTTTGGATAAAAATGAGGTAAATAATCGGGAAGATAGAGTAACACTGGTTTACGCACCCTCAAAACTTCCGGGAAAAGATAGTAATGAGGCACTATCACTTTCTTGATCCTGGAATCCCGGTTCACAGCACTAATATAACCGGGAAAAATAATTGCTTTAATCCAAAAAAGACTTGTAAATCTCATTACTACATGACGGTTCAATTTATTCAAAATCCTATGCGATATCATTGCTAATTTCGCCGAAACTAAAGCTAATAACCGCATTTTTTTTACTGCAGTTCCGCTTAGCGAGTGGCTCATCTCACCCGTTTCCCCGCACTTAACCAACATCCTCTTGAGCAATGATTTCAGCAATGGGCGAATCTTACTTTTCTTTTCATCGACAATCATCACCTGAACATTCATTTTAGGCATATCCTGCCCCCTAAAAAACCCTAGAATTCTCCCAGCATCCTCGCGCCGACTAGTGACGACAACCCGATAACCATTATCGCACAATACTCGTGCAACCATACGAGCGACACGAGCGATGCCTTCAGCACAATGGTAATCATATCCATGCCTTATGATTGCTGGGCCAAAATGATGAAATGGGACCAACACCGTTTCGCCCTTTAACGGCCCTAATCTATCGTCATTTTCAATTACAGATGAATGGTGTGAAACCAGCTTTGAATAAACGAAGTGTGAAGCAGGAATCTGAACTTCATCGTCAATAAGCCCACGCATAGTAGCATCGAAAATTGGCCAAACAGTTTTAGGGTGATACAGTGAAGCAACTTGCCGTTGACTATCGATGATTTCCTCGGCTAAGTTACACCCGTTATGCTGAACTTGGTTTGCTAAGCGCACCAACGCCTCCATATCTTTGGCTATGCCTGGTGAGTTTTCAACATTGTGATACCGTGCCAGTAGAGAACCCTCCAATGCGATGACTGGCCCACCAATAATCATAAATTCGATAGGCGGCAAATAACACACTGTAGATTCACAATAATGGTAAACAAAACCGCGTAGCCTCTGGAGGCTCAACAACAAATCATTTCGCTCAAGGTTACCCATAACGCGCGGATCGTTAACCTCAATAACTTGCTTACCAAATATTTTATATGACTGCTTTGGAAAACTATGTGATAGTTGAGCATAACTAGTAGCGTAGTAAGGAATATCAAGTATTCTAGGACACAGTAGCCCCATATCTTGGCGATCAGTCGAGTATTGCCATGTATTCTCAATAGAAACCACGTCATCAGTAATACAATACGGAATAATCCTCATTCGTTCTTGCAGCCAATTATCCTCAATATTCAGCACCTTGTCGCTATGAGGACAGAACCAGAAATCTTCTCGTTCTGAAATCAACTCAAACGTTTCATTGTTAAGCAACTCTTGTGACAAGCTGTAAGGCTGTCCGTATACCCTATAAATAACAGCTCCATGGTAAACACTTAATAAGTTGTGTAGCCATGATGGATTAATCGTTACAATAACGAGGTCAAAATAAGTATTAAGTAATTCGGCAGCCTCATTCGGAATCTTATCGTAGAAAAAGTTAACCTTGGCTAACACCTCCCGTACTTCTTTTGGCAATGTACAAGGAAATGAATCAGACCAATCAATAACAGCTGATTGATCAACCACACTACTTAAATATGGAGGATTAAATACTTCATATCCCAAAGACCTCAAGCGAGGCAATTCAGTCTGCACCAATACATTGTGCATTCCCAACCAAAAAATCCGCTTCACTGGCTTCAGCGGTTCAGAGAAACCCATTATTTACTCCTGCTCCGATATTTCAATAGAATTAAGTTACTCCAATGCCTCATTACTCGAGCGAAGTGACTAACAAGAATCGATGCATACCTGAAAGGTGCAGCAATGCGCCATGAACGACTGTTATATACGGCCAGCAATTCCACCATGGTTTGCCGAGCTTGCTCATCCGATTGTCGGGCACGTTCATCAGATTGTCGGGCACGCTCATCTGCTTGTTGCGCATGCTTATTTGCCTGCTGCTGGGTATACAGCAAAAAATCATCAAAAACATTTGGAGGATACTTAAAAGATAAAAGGAGCTCTGAGTGCTCCTTAGCCACATAAAAACGATTTAGCCCATCGGCATATGCAAACTGGTAATCAGCAGACACCAGTATGCCTTCCCATGTACCATGCGATTCCACTTGCGACATCGGCAAAGTTGCTTCCACTACAACAATCCAAGGCCTGTAATGGACCCAATCCCCCCCCCTAAGTACAGCCTCTTCCAGTCCTTCGACATCAATCTTTAGAAATTGAACTTCCTGGCCTGCTGGCACATGATTTTTCCAGACTGAGGACAAAGTCGTTACTTCCACTTTATGCTTACTTACTTCCCAACCATCAGCTATGTGTTTCTTTGCGATATCATCATCTAAAGTAGACCAGCCTGGATTACTAAAAATATTCATATCCAACACCCCTGGCTCATCACTTACCGCGATGCGGAGGTTTATATCATTTGGCCGTTTCTTCTCAAGCTGAGCATGAAACTCTAGGTTAGGCTCTACGCTTATACCATGCCAATCATGTTCATAAAACAACCTTGTTACTGAATCTAAGTCGGGGGACCAGGCACCGACATCAATATAAAACCCTCCATCAACATGCTTCAATGCGCGCCAAAGCATAATATCCTCGAAGTTTTGTGCATAAGAAATAACACTCATCAAACGCTCTCTTCTACAGTTATTTTAGGCTCATTCCACAAGCAACCTGCAAATGCTGTTTTATCTATATTAACTACATTGAACACCAAAGCTAGGTCTCGCCATTCGTAATTTGCAGTAAGGTGAGTATCACCATCCACCAGCGCAGTTTGAACAGAATAGCTCCCTTCTCCAAAATTAGCGGGAAATGCAACGATAAAATCAAACTCATCACCAGGCTGTGGATGCTTGATAACCTGCTTAGTATGCCAAGTGTTGGTACCATACATTACCTGTCCAAGGCGATCTTTGATGCTGTATCCTAATACCAGCGCCTCAACAACCTTATAAACTTTAACTTTAATGCGCAATTCGAGCTGCTCACCCACCTCAACATATTCGGCTACCTCAC
This sequence comes from uncultured Ectothiorhodospiraceae bacterium, assembly GCA_945787125.1. Taxonomy (GTDB): domain Bacteria; phylum Pseudomonadota; class Gammaproteobacteria; order S012-40; family S012-40; genus CALZHW01. The sequence continues at coordinate 3,651 of CALZHW010000105.1, read as the reverse complement.
CCTGACTGTTATGCAGGGAAATCACCTCTACCCGCGCTTCGCCCGTACCAGAATTCGTTTGCGCCCTACCGTCTCCAAGATACTTGATCTCTACCGTGCTGTTTTCCTTTTCTGCAATAATGGCATTATAGAAATCAAATACCTCTTCCGGATTGCCATCTTTTATCACTGAACCCTTTTCTAACAAAATGGCGCGGCTGCACAAATTTTGGATTGCACCACGATCATGAGAAACGATTAGTAGTGTTGTACCTTGTTTTTGAAATTCAATAATACGATTGAAGCTTTTATGTTGAAAGTAGGAATCACCGACCGAGAGCGCTTCATCTATAATAAGGATTTCGGGGCGATATGCCGTTGCAACAGAAAAAGCCACACGCATCTGCATTCCACTGGAGTAGATACGTACCGGCTCATCAAAATACTCACCGATCTCAGCAAATGCCTCAATATCTGGCATAGCCAGATTAATCTGCTCCGCACTAAATCCCATAAGACCCGCGGCATGAAATACGTTTTGCCGCCCTGTAAGCTCTGGATTAAACCCCATGCCAAGCTCAAGTATCGCTGCAATACGACCATTGACCTGCACCTCACCTTCAGTCGGTTGCAGTGTACCGGTAATCATTTTAAGCAGCGTGCTTTTACCCGCACCATTTTGACCAACGATACCGATAGCCTCGCCAGCTTGAATATCAAAATTAACATTGCGCAGCACCCAATGCTCTTCACTTGGTTTTGCAGAAAGCCCAAACCAACGTGCAAAACGATGCAGTTCTGACCGATAGCTAACAAAGGCCTTACCGACATTCTTAACACTCAGCAAACTCATAACACATCCACCATCTCACCACTGGCGCGGCGAAACATAAACAAACTCAGTAGCATCAAAACCACTGCAATCACTGTAATTAAAACGACACCTCCCAGCTGTGGTGTTTGGTTATAAACCAACACCTGCTGATATGCAGAGGTAATATGATAGACAGGATTCAGATTAAGCAAATATCGATAACTTTCAGGAATTATGTTGGCTGGATACACGATCGGAGTAAACCAAAAGAGCATCTGCAAAATAATTGGAACTCCCTGCCCGATATCTCGCACAAACACATTCATTACGCCGAGAATAAGGCCAACACTCAAGCCTAACATGATAGTAATGAGGGTAAGCGGTATCAACCAGATCATCGCACTACTAAATTGATGACCGAGCAACGCAAATATACCCAACATAGCAATAAATAATAAAATGTTATTTAGCGCACAGGAACCCACTACAATCGTTGGCAGTGTAATTCGAGGAAAGCTCATTTTTTTCATCAAATTACCCTGCTCAATGAAAAGCGTGAGACATCGGGTAACAATCTCGCTAATCAATGTCCACGCTAGCAGGCCTGCCATCAAATAAATGGCATAAGCGTATTGACTCTCAATTCCCGGAAGTTTTGCAGCCAGTACATTGGAAAGAATTAAGGCATAAATAGCGACCTGCGCTAATGGGCTAATCAGCATCCACAAGCCACCCAGCTTACTGCGTGCAAAGCGACTGATTAGTTCATTACGAATAGAACTAATGACGAAATGGCGGTACTGCCATAGACTCCAATACATCCCCAACATCAGCGCTGTGCCTTATAAAATAATCGGTAAACGGGCATCATGAATAATAATCGAAAGCAATCTGGCTCTGAGTATTTGACCGTAAGGCTCTTCTTACCCATCACAAATAATGCAGATGTTACAATCATCGCAACTGCGGTCCATAACACAGACATATTGACTCTTTGCGGTTTGACTTTACGCACTATAAATATCGCATTTATAAAGGGTGTATTATACATAATGCAATACCACTGGGACAACAAAACGAATCTCTATTCATCAGCGGCCCGATAGACCGACCTGTACAACCTTACGTATCGCTCCCCCATCATCTGCCCGGTAAACAGTGCCTCATAACGCTTGCGAGCAGACGCCCCCATTTCTGATGCCAACTCAACGTTCTGATGCAGCTTTACCATTGCGTTACGTAAAGCTTGAGGGGCATTGGGAGTGACGACATAACCCGTCACTCCATGCTCATTCACATAGCTAGTGCCCGTGCCTATTTCTGTCGAGATCAGCGGCTTTCCATACATTGCACCCTCCAGCAGCGTCACACCAAATGCTTCAGACCTCAGGTGCGATGGAAATACCATCGCTCGAGCAAGATGAATCAGGGCAATTTTCTCATCATCATCCACACGGCCAACAAAATGAACGTTATGAAGACCGAGCGCTTCTGCCTGCTGATGCAACGTATGCTCGACAGGCCCAGACCCTGCAATTACTACCACCATATCAGTATTTCGAATCGCATTCAGCAAGATATGCAGCCCTTTGTAGTATCGTAAAACACCGATAAACAGAAAAAAACCCTCACCTACTTGCTGCCTCAAACGCTCCAGCACTTCCATCTGCAATCGAGGGTAGCTCTCGCTATTCAATCCGATCGGTATCACTTCTACTTTTTCACGAAAACGAGCAAGTGTTTTACTTGTAGCGAAATAATTTGTAGAGGTAGCGACAATTTTATCCATCTTTTTCAAAAAAGAGTGCATAAGGGGACGATATAATAAAAGCAGTCCTTTTTGTCGTACAACATCTGAGTGATATGTCACGATTGAAGGCTTTTTAACCCCACCCATAAGATGAAGCATGTCTGCGAAAGGCCATGGAAAGTGATAATGAATCAGGTCAGCCCACTGGACTAACGTTTTAAATCCAGCTAGCGCCGTAAATGAGACGCCACAGGAAGCCACTTCAAACGTACATTTAAAACGATAAACAACAGCCTCGTCACGTCGAACCATGGTTGGATCAGGGTTTTCGCTAAGTGTGAAAACTCTACTTTCGACCTGGTGACTAGCTGTATTCCTGCAGATTTGATGAATGACTTCTTCCAGCCCACCCTGTGTATCTGGAAAATAGGTACGATAAACATGCAATACTCGCATTACTTTAACACCATCAGGGATACATGTAGCCCCTAACGCCCGTAACTATCTTCAAAACGCACTATATCGTCCTCACCCAGATAGCTTCCAGACTGAACCTCGATTATCTCAAGCGGTAATGTGCCAGGATTTTCAAGTCGATGTGTTATCCCGACAGGAATGTAGGTCGATTCATTTTCACTCAACAAAAACTCATCATCTCCTCGTGTAACTCGTGCTGTTCCACTCACCACAATCCAGTGCTCTGCCCGATGATGATGCATTTGTAATGACAATGCCGCTCCTGGTTTGACTGTAATTCGCTTTACCTGATACCGGTCACCCAAATCAATACCCTCATAATCCCCCCAGGGACGATGTACCCGTTTATGCATCTGGTGCTCACTTCTATTCTCCAGCTTCAGATGTTCTACAATCTGCTTTACATTTTGAGCTTCATCTTTGCTTGCCACCAGCACAGCATCAGCGGTCTCAACCACAATCAGGTTTTCAATTCCAACGCCAGCAATCAAACGATGGCTTGACAACAATAAAGAATCTTTCACCTTGTATGTAATAACATCTCCCTGTATCGCATTGCCATTTTCATCATGGGGGGCCTCTTCTTGAAGGTTAGCCCATCCTCCGACATCTGACCAACCCACATCCAACG
>CALZHW010000104.1 GCA_945787125.1 uncultured Ectothiorhodospiraceae bacterium | reverse complement strand
CCACGGCCATCGCCATTTTTCCCATGGCACATGGCGCATTGCCTATCATACAACTCCTCCGGGGGTTTACTTTTACTTGCCCCAAATCCCAACCCTGGCAATAATAACAAACAAATCAGCAGTGCCTTCAATGTGTATTCACTCTCGTTTAAAATGGTCGCTCGCCCAGTATCTACCATAAGTTGAGCGCATTTTCCAATAGGTAAAGTTTTTCGGGCAGAATGGTGGCGCCAATGGATGTTTTACGCTAACCTAATGCCAATCGTATAATTCAACTAATTCAACCCAATTTATAAGGACTGCCTGCTCCAGGACAACGCGAACGTTAATACGTATTATAGCAAGCAAAATAATCGAAAAACCTGGAATCGCAACTTACAACATGAGAAACATCGTTATCGGCTTTAGTAAAAAATCCTTACGGCTGGGCATTGCGGGATTAATCATTATTGTATCTATTGGCTGGATAGGCATTAGTCAAAGCGAAACTATCATTGGCGACCCTGCGCAAGGCGTAAACGACACTATATTGGGCTCCAAGCATGATTTCAGCGGGTTAAACCGCCGAGCTGGCGTGGTCGCCATGCCGACTGTAGCATTTTCAGATTACAGCAATCCTTGCGTGTACTGCCATATTCCACCCGAACAAGCCGATTCAGACGCCATTGCTAAAGGTGCTATTGAAGGCTGGAATCGATACCAACCAGCAACCGACTCATTTCAACTCTATGATAGCTGGTTTATTGATTCAAAAACACGCACCCCTAGCCCGATTTCATTGTTATGCTTGTCTTGCCATGATGGCACAATGGCCGTAGACATGGTCGTCTTCAAGCCCGAAAGCTTTGATTTGAAAGAAGATACTGCAATGCACATGCGGATCAACAGTGAAGATAATACCATCAGTTGCGGTAAGTGCCACAATGGCCGCGTCGCACATGACATCTCGATTAAATACCTCGCACAAGATTTACGGAATGACCATCCAATTTCAATGCGATACGCAGGTCTGCTGCGCTCTGACGAAGATTTTCGCAAACCGCACACTGCCGGTGGATTTGACAATGGCGTCAGGATTTACGAAGGCCGCGTAGAATGTGCCAGTTGCCACAATGTTCACGACCCCTCAAAGGATTTATTTTTGCGCGTTAACTCTGACGTGCTCTGCCAAACATGCCATACAAAGTAAACCCACACAGGATAATCGGGATATTGGCGGTATGTGTAAGCTTGGCATTGTCCGCTTGCAGCACCAGCCCGGATAATTTCGCTATCGTTAAGCCTGTTTTTCCTCCACCTCCGGCGGAAGCTCGATTTATTTATGAAGCATCCCTGCTCAGCAGCAGTAATATTGCTGAACCGAGCTTTGGTGATCGCCTGCGGGAAGTTGCTACAGGTTCACGCATTTCCGCCTCTGGATTAGCAAAACCCTATGGCGTCGTTGCTAACCAGGGTCGTGTGTATGTCACTGATACGCAGCAACGCGCCATTGTCATGTTTGATCTCATCAACCGCCAGGTAAAAATGATTGGCACTGAAGGCCGTGGCAAATTACTAAAACCGCTCGGCATTGATATAAAAGACCAGGAAATATTTGTGGCGGACAATACCGCTAAAAGAATTGTCGTCTTTGACCTTGAGGGCAATTTCCTGCGAGCATTTGGCAGTAAAAATAACTTTGAAAGGCCCGTTGGCATTGCGGCAGATCCAACGTCAAATAAAGTTTATGTAGTAGATACAGGCGGCTTAGAAACAGAAAGTCATAATCTTGTCGTTTTCAATGGCAAAACAGGGGAATTCCTGCAAACTATCGGTACACGCGGCAAAGGCGCAGACGAATTCAATATTCCGCTGCAAATGACGGCCGCAAATGACGGCACTCTCTATGTGGTAGACAGCGGCAATTTTCGGGTGCAACGCATTTCCAAAGAAGGAAACTTTATCGGCCACTTTGGCAGCATTGGTCGGCAAAGCGGCCAATTTTCCCGCCCCAAAGGTATTGCGATTGATAAAGACAATAATATTTACGTCGTTGATACCGCATTTGGCAATGTGCAAATCTTTAATCCCGAGGGTAATCTTTTACTGCACATCGGTGAACGCGCGACATCAGGCGGCCCCGCCAAGTTCAGTTTGCCGGCTGGAATCGACGTGGATGAAACGGGGCGAATTTATATCGTCGACCAATTTTTTAGGAAAGTTGATATCATCCGACCCATCGACCAAAAACCTTTTAAGATTTTCGAAGACTGAAAAATAAAGTTTAATTTTCCTACCGAATGATTTCCACCAGAGCTTCCCAATCTTGCTCTGACACCCATTTTAGCATCTCTTGCTGAGGCATTGGCCGCCCCAGGTAAAAACCTTGAACGGCATCGCAACCCAGGTCGCTCAATAAACCCAACGCTTCCTTCGTTTCAACGCCTTCTGCGACCACAAGCAATCCCAGTGTATGTGCAAGATCAATGGTTGATCTAACAATAACTGCGCTATTTTTATCATTTACCAGTGACAAACCAAACGATTTATCAATCTTCAATTCATTGACCGGTAGTTTCTGCAAATAGGCTAATGATGAATAACCAATGCCAAAATCATCAATTGATATCTTCATGCCAAAGGCACTTAATTTATGCAGTGCTTTTATGACATTTTCCGGCTCATGCATTAGCGCGGTTTCAGTAATCTCAAGTTTGATCATACCCATATTAATATCATGCGGCTCAAGTATGCTCATCAACTCATCGGCAAAATCTGCATCTGACAGATCTGTCATCGATAAATTTATCGAAACACTAATATCGTCACCGCCTTCTTTGATATATCCAATGCATTCCTTTAACACGCTACTCAAAACCCACATTGTCAGCGGTTTAATCAATCCTGTTTGCTCTGCCAAAGGCACAAATTCATCGGGCAACAGCAGACCATGAATTGGGTGATTCCATCTAACCAATGCTTCCACTCCGCTGACACGCTTCAACTTCAAGTCAACCTTTGGCTGATAATATAAGACTAATTGATCACTATCGATGGCATCGCGTAATTCGTACGTAATGGCCAATTGACGCAAACTATTTTCATCATAGGTTGAATCGTAAACCGCGCAGCCTTTTTTATTGCGTTTGGCAAAGTACATTGCAACATCTGCGCGTCGCAACAATACCAGCGGCGTTTGCCCATGAGTCGGGTAAGATGCAATACCCAAACTGCTCGTTATTACTAAGCTTTGACCTTCAACATAAATCGTTTTTTCAATTTCACGCATCACTTTTGCTGCAGTCGCTTGTGCTTCTGCGGTATCTGCAGTTGGCAACAATAAACAAAACTCATCACCCCCCAAACGCGCAACAGTATCTGACTCGCGTAAAAGAGTTACCAGACGCTGAGCAATCTGGCACAATAACTTATCACCGACATGATGCCCCAACGTATCATTAACTTCTTTAAAGCGATCCAGATCTAACAAAATTATTGTTAATTTATGCTTGCCTCGCTCGGCCGCGCGTATGGCTTGCTGCAATCGATCGAGCAACAAGTTTCGATTAGGTAAGCCAGTTAACGCATCATGCAATGCCTGATAATGCAAAGCCGCTATTCTCGCCTTACGGCTAGTGATGTCACGTATGATAGCAATGTAAAACAACTCATCATCAAGTTGCATATTACTGACGGCCAAGTCCATCGGGAAGCTCGCGCCATTTTTTTTCTTGCCAGTGACTTCGCGAACCATATCAACGATAACTTTACGCTCGCCCGGCTCATCATGCGATAAGAGAAAATTCTCAGCTTCATCAGAAACTAAAATATCAGCTGGCGAACCAATCAATTCTTGCTGGTTATAACCAAAAATATGTTCTACTGCCGGATTAACCGCATCGATCACGCCATCCTCTCTCAAGGTAAGAACGCCATCAACAATATTATCCATCACCGCTCGGATCCGTGATTCACTACGCGACAAGTCTTTCTGCATCTGGTTAAATACCGATGCCAGTTCACCAAGCTCATCCTGACGTGTCACATTAATCTGTGCATTGCGATCACCACCACCGGCTGATTTTATTGCGGTGCGCAATTCTTTGATCGGCATTAATACGTTTGAACGCAAAGAGAAATATAAAGCCGCTGCGAGGATCGCCACCAATGAAAGCGCACCAACCCAGAGCGTGCCTTTCATTTCTGCAATACGCTCGGTAATCGCTTCGGAGGATACTGATAATTTCAAAACACCACGCAGCATTGAGCTATCATAACCATGACAAGTTAGACACTCCACATCAGCCTGTATTGGAGTCAACACGGTTATAACACCTGGTTGACTCAGGTCCTGTCCAATATTGCCAGCAAGCGCTTTTTCAAACACATTTACGGGAACTGCTTTCATCGGACGTCGAGGGTTGTGAATATGACGTTGAAAACGGGTATGACCTAAAAATTCATTCACCGCTTCTACCGTGTCCAGGTCATTAAACGCTGGCGAGCCATCACGCCGAAACACTTCAATTTCTTTAATTCCGGCAACACCATGTAGCCGCTCAATCCATTCACGTGCGAGAATACCGTTACCATTAAGCATTAATGTTTTCAAACTACCGAGTAATGTTTGCGCGTTAACCTCAGCTTGCTCTACGCCCTGCTGCTCAATGGCCTGAGTGAAGATATGATCCATCCGTACTGTTAGCAAAACAACTAACACAAGAATTATACTGGAAATAACCAGCGCGAGGCGAGTCCCTAAACTCTTCATTTTCCCAACTAACTCCCTGATAGCAACGGCAATGGCACCGGCAATAATACCGAATATTATTTTTCTAACTCTATTGTCCCTACAAACAGGATAGATTCAAATTCCCTGTTTAAACTCTTACTAAAAAAATGCGTCATTAATACGCCTTCACTAAAACGAATAGACTGATTAATGGTATAATCATTTTTTGAACCCGCCAACCAGCTTTGACCGTCAGTTGTTTTCACTAACAAGTAGGTGTAATCCGGAGAGTCAATAATTGATAAAACTTTCCCTCGATTGGGCAATTGAACAGTTGCTTGCCTAGTCTGAAATTGTTTTACTTTTTCATACTCCGCTGCATCACCCCAATAACCAATTTGACCGTTATCGTTTAACTCGGCGTACCAGACTTTTTGTAGATATTCATGCCGGGTAGAACCGCCCAGGATAAATAATTTACGATCTACTTTAATTGCAGAAAAGTTTGCCATGTTGGTCGGCAGCGGTGTATTTTTTTTCCAGGGCTTGTTGTTGGACAAACCATCAACATCATTAAATTCCACTTCATTCAAATACTCTGCACCACTTAAACCGCCGAGCACAAAGATTTTGTCATCGGAAGCCACGCTAGCAAACGCATAACGCCCTTTTAATAGTGGTGAGCTTTCACGCCATACTTGCCCACTGCCGCCCTCACTGACGTCCATATATTCAACTGACTTTATTCCTTGGCCACTGTTAGCATGATGCCCGCCCAAGGCAAAAACTTGGCCATTAATTGATTTAAGCTGATTAACATAACGTGGAGTTATTAAAGTTTGCGTCATCATTTGCCACTCGCCAAGCTCGCCTGATGAATTAATCGTGGACACTTCAACCGAATCCAGCAAGGCTCCATTAAAGCCACCCACCGCAAACAATTGACCATTAAACACAAATGTTTTAACGCAACGTCTGGGTGTCAGCATGGCATTTTTTTCAGTCCGCCATACACCAATTTCACCCGCATTATTGACGGGCGCACTGGCAATCGTATTCAATAGATTTTTACCGAAGGGGCCATTGCCACCACCGACAACATATAATCTGTTATTTTGAATAGTCGCAGAAAGGAAGCCTCGCACCTCAGGCATGCGGCTAACGACCTGCCAGGCACCTAGACTGCCATCGGCATTAATGCGGGCGCGCTCTACGCTATCCAGAAAAACTCTACCGTCTACACCGCCGATCATGTAGAGAAACTTATGTTGCCGCACAAGCGCGGCACCCGCTCTGGCCACCGTCATTTCACTAGCTAATTTCCAACCGGGAATCCATTTTTGCGGTTTATTTTGCTCGCATGCACTCAGCACAATCAGCACACTCAGCACCATCAACAAACGCAAGCCGCTTAAAGTAATCCAGGACCTCATTAAATTAAGTCCCGATTGACTCAAATATTCTTCAAACGCGCAATCCCGCCGAAACTACCCACCCACATACTGCCATCAGAAGCATTGGCCATGGAGAACACATTATCAGCAAACAAACCCTCCTGGCGAGTGATGACCTGGAACTGATCATTCTCAAGAATTTTCACTAAACCATGGCTGGTTCCCGCCCAAACAGTGCCTGCTTTATCGGTATGCAGCATAAAGACATGATTAGAAGGCAAACCATCATGACTCGAATAATTTTTCCATTGCTTACCATCAAACCGCGCAAGACCTCCGCCCCAGGTTCCAGCCCATACTTGACCAGCGTGATCTACCGTCAGTGAGACGATATAGTTAGGGTTATACGCTACGTTCACTCGCGAAAGACCTTGCTCTTCTTTCTGTTGCGCATGATGGCGCGAGGCCTGAGCTGGGTCGCGGGAAAACTTAATATCATCTTTTACCAATTCAAAGCTAGCACCAAGACCTTGCTCATGCTGCCAGTTCTGCCATTGCCCGTCTTGCAACCTGGCCAGGCCTTTTTCCGTTGCAAACCACATTTCACCATTTTTGCCTTCTTCCAGCCCATAAACCCAATCATTGGGTAAACCGCCATGGGTATTTTCTATGTTGTAAGTCACCCATTTTTCTGGATTATTCAGCTCCCCACCAATAACCTGATTAACACCTGACCATGTCGCAATCCATATATCGCCATTCGCCACTTTCTGTACATCATAGACAAACTGATCTGCTAAACCATCAGGGATATTAAAGTTTTTCCAGGAATTTTGTGCTGGGTTATACACGGATAAGCCGCCGCCATAAGTGCCGACAAAAATATTGCCATCAATTTTACTCAGATGAAAAACACCATTGGACAACAGACTGCCATTGGCCACATCAAACAGTTTGTAATTATCTGTTTTAAGCTCATAACGTATCATGCCACCGGAGGTGCCAACCCATACTAGATCACCGTCTGCCAACATGCCTTTAACATTTCGATTACCCACCCGGAAGTGAGAAAAGCGCACATCGCCCGCGGCTTTAGTCTTGTTTGCACCCGCTGCGTGCTGAGGAGGAATAACCGGCGTATGGTTTGTCGGTAGCTCGGTGGTTTTCGCGGCATCAAATTTCAAACTGACGGTTCCTGATGCATCTGCACTGGAATTTTTGCCACCTTGTGACATACCTAATACATAGGCACCAATAACTAAAGTAGCACACACAGCCAACAGCGCCGAAAGACCTTTTATATCCAGTTTCACTCCATCCCCCTGCTTGCATTTAGATGCAATATTTAAATTAGGTTGAATAAAATAACCAACGAAATGACAGGTTGATTTTCCGCCAACAAGCAACGCAGTATACCTGTTGCCCCAAAAAACAGCCAGTTATGGTTTAGACTGAAGCAAGGCAACGCCGTGTCGAGTGCCCGCCCAGATTCTATTTTGATTGTCTATCGCCAGCGCATAGACATGCGAGTCAAGCAAACCCTGGCTTGCGTCAATTGTTTGCCAATTTTCGCCATCGTAACGGCTAAGTCCCTTGTCGGTACCCAGCCACATTGCATCTTCGCTGGCTTCAATGCTGTAAACAATATTGCCTGCCAAACCATCATCTTTTGTCAGATTTTGCCATTTTTCACCATCAAACCAGCTGGCACCGCCACCCCAGGTGCCGGCCCAAACGGTGTCATCAGCGGCGACTTTTATGCAAAATATATAATTTGGGTTAAAGGTTTCGCTGCCTTGTGTCACCACGCTCAAGTCATGCCGTGTCCGTGTTCCCAAGCCAGTATTAGGACTAAATAACAAACCGTGTTTATTGGGTGCGCCCAGACCATCAGCATGGGTCCAGGTCACCCAGTCTGTTCCGTCAAACCGATTTACCCCGCCTTCTGTGCCTATCCACAATTGACCGAGGCTATCAAAATCTAAGCCATATACCCATTCGTTAACCAATTCTTTGAGATAAGTATGGAATGTTCCCGTTGCATAATCAAAACGGCTCAATCCTGCCCAGGTGCCTATCCACATCGCCTGCTGTGATTGCTCTGCGAAGGAATAGACCCAATAATCTGCCAAGCCATGCAGCGGGAAATAGGTTTTCCAGCCATCCGCCGTTAATCGGGAAACCCCACCACCGTTAGTACCAAACCAAACATCCTGACTGTCACTGACATAACTGGCAAACACGTATTCATTTGCCAAACCGTTGTCGCGGGTGATGGTTTTATTGACTTCGCCGCTCGCCACATTGACCGCCAGACCACCCACTGAGGTGCCAACCCATAAGGTATTGCTCAGCGGGTCAAACGATAATGACCTGACAAATACATTATTACCGACATTAAAGGTTTCTTTGACTTCATATTGTGGAATTTTGCGGAATGCTTCCAGCCCAGCAGCACTGGCTGGCATAATGAAAATAAGCAATAGAAAAAATACAGGTAAAAATTCTCTCACAGAAAAGACCGTAAATAGGCCGTGACATCTCGAATTTCTTCGTCCGTTACCAGGCCACCGAACCCGGGCATAATACCACGGCCATCTCGGATAATGCCCATTAATGCATCGTCAGTTTTAAACAAGGTCTGACTTTCTGCAAAATTTGGTAAACCTGGCATTGCCCCCTCTCCTGCTGCACCATGGCAAGCCACACACTCACGCATATACACCTCGCGGCCTTTAAATACATCGCTAGCGGTCGAGACCTGGACGTAATTAAAACCAACTAATGCTAAAGCCAAACAATAGGTTATTCGGGAACGATACATCTTCAATTCTCCATCGCTGTATTCGGCTCCATTCTATAGCCAACAGCCTGCAGATACAAAAAAAGCCGCTCATTTTCATGAGCAGCTTTTATGTTAATCACTATATTGAGTTCAATGACTATAAATACAGAATACCGATTGTGACCTCTCAGGTTTTACTGCGACTTACTTCAGTCCGATTTTTAATCGACGCTCAGTAAACCATTCTTCCTTAACGCCACCATTGATTTTAACTTTTTCAACTTTGAAATGCGATTTATGGAATGTTTGTGCATTTCTCACAAAAACCTCATCCCATACCCAGGCATCCTTGACTTTCTGCCACTTGAGATCCTGGACTTTTAATAACGCTTCTTTTTTATCATAATACTCTACACGGCGTTTTGTGCAATTTTTCATATCCGCCGTTTTGAGGTACCAGGACACCTTTTTAGCATATTGCGGATCGGCTTCCTTGGGGTTACTGACCACGACAAAGTATTGATTATTCTGCTTATCCTGGCTAATGCCCAGCAATTGATGCTCATCCTGATCAACGTCACGGTAAGAAATATCACCATAGGTTAAGTCGGAGCCTAAAAAGCTATCACTTAAATCACGCACTGAGACGCGACGAATTTTACGCAGCGTTGGCAGATAAATCCACTGCTCGGCATGCTTGCCGACGGTCGGGTCATATGCCCAACGCATAAAGCCGGTGCCTTTAGCATCTGACGGATACAACGTGAAAAGCACCATTTTATCCAACACATTATCTTTGCCCTGCATATCCTTCCAAAGCCGTAAGTACGTCGTTTTTCGCTCATTACCGGCTTTGTCGATAAGGGTTATACTTAATTGAGATTGCTGGTCGTTACCTGGATTTTTAAAATCACATTGTGAGACAATATCACGCCCACTAGGGAGCTTTGATTCTGTCGCGTTAATTGCTGCTTTTTCGTCGGCAACAACTTGAAAGCTGGCCAAAGCCAATAACAGGCACAAAACCAGACCTTTTTGCTTTACATCCGTAGCGATATTCTGCATCAATCTCTTCCTCACTATTTTACGGTATCACCCTTTCAATCAAGGCCTATAGGATCAGGTAACGGCCGAAAGGACAGATCCTTAAATCCAACCTGGCACGCCAATTCCACAATTACTTCGGTAGAATACGCTGTTCCAACAGGGGTTATGCACTCATTAACTGAAAGGCATTAACTTTGCCAGTTCTTTTGCGGGCGATTCTTACGATTTTAGACTGGCCGAACACTCCTAAAGCATCACATGTTTGACACATTTTCAGAGGAAATACTCCCGACTCGCACCAACATCTGACATTCTTTTTTTATCCTGGTTTAACAAAGCTGCGCCAATGGATGAAAAACAGCATTGTCATTAACAACGCCCTTTTCATTCTCTGACAGACTGCTAAGCTCATCTTATTCACTGAGACACGATAAACACCTTGTTTATCTGCAACGCGGCTTGAGGGTTATTTTCAAAGGATAAGGCGGACGTTAACAAGCGGGTAGCAATATAGCACTTAAATACATGCCATACACATTAATATTTTTTGAAGCTTAAGGTTTAAAACTTTCGAAAAAAAAGGAAGGCTTTCGCCTTCCTTTTTCACTTGAACTAAGATAATGAAACTCAGATTAAAGGCAATCAGAACCTGATGGATCATTCAGACATGGTGCGCCTGTGGATCCACCAACGTTAAATGCATCATCCCAAACCCATGCTTCTTGCGCTCTGGAAGCAGCAAAGCTGAATTCAGTGGCAGCAGCCTGGGAATCTGACATATTATCAATAGCCATGAAGCCAAAAGTACTACCTAATGAGTTGACGAGACTACCACCACCAAATCCACCGCCGGTATTATCCATGCTGATGTTTTGCCCGATCCAGGTGGCTTTAATGTCATCACCAGCACTCCAGTCAGTAGTAGTAGAACCAAGAGTGGCGCTTCCGCCAGAAGAGAGTCTGCTACCTGCACGTTCTCTCAGAGCAAATACTTGCACATCGTTTTCACTACCGACTGAACTAGCTGATTGCAGACCCGCAACCTGGTCGATCGCCATTTCGAAACCAGAGCGTAAACCCGTCACCGCATCATTATCACTTGAATATACAAATGCTGTTTGGAAGTCGTCACCAGATTCAGTTGAAGCACCATTATCCAGTAAAGATTGATTAATCGATATCGGACTACCACCGCTTTCTGCCCAGCCAGTAGCCAGGTTAGTGGTTGAATTAAAATTTGTGCCTGTTGAAGTACCAGTTGCAGCCCCAACTTCTGAAATGACTTGCTCAGAAAAAATGCCGTTAACATTAGTATTTACACCAGTACCGCCCAACGTCATAATCATTCTGATGAAACTCACATCGGTAAAACCCAGGTCACCCGAGTCATAAGCACCACTAGCCGTTTGATCAGTCACTATTGTCATAATGTATGAATCGTCCGGTGTTGCAGTGGTATTTGCTGCTGACGCTGATACTTGTAATTGTTTGAAACCAACCCCTACCGCCACTACCGAGCAGTCGTAATTGGAGTCTGCACAAATCCCCGCGTTGGTATGATCAATAGTACCGTTATCAACTGACCAGCCACCGAACTGAAGATCTTCAACGGCTGCCGTAGCGATACCACTCATAGCGAATGAAAGTGCGCCCGCTATTGCTGCGATTTTGAAACCCTTTTGCATAGCATTCTCCTCTATTATTAAGAGTTTATTTGGTTTATGCCGCCGAACTCCAGACAGCTACCCCACATTAAAAAAAATGATTCGTCTTCCCTACAGTCTTTAAGTTACTCCGTCATGCCAAAAATGTCAAGCTATTCACACTCTAATTTTAACCTCATCGATTAAGAACAATTCATGATAATAAATATGCATTTTTTAACACTTTCAAAGAGTTAAGGAATGCTACCAGAAAAACTTCCTAAATAAAAGCTGCAGTAAAAACATTAATATATCCTGCTTCGCTTTAGAACAGCTTAAATCTTTTTTTAGTATACAGTCAAGTAGCTCCAACACCAGGATACTTCAGATTCGATTTTCCGGCATTGGCACTCTTTTATTATCGCCTAATAATCAAAAAAGTTTAACATTATTATGTTATTCAGAGATTGACCAAAATCTATTCGGCTAGCCGACGCATAATCCACACGAATTTGACGATAGTTTGACAATGGAATCGCTAGGGCGTGACAAGTAGCAATGCGAATCGGCCCCACATGAGAAACTATTGCAATATTTTTGCCCGAATGCTCGCGAACAAGCACAGACAAGCTGGCCTCAAGACGCTGTCTAACATCCTCGATAGTTTCCCCATTTTGTGGCGTGTAACCTACCTTATCCTGTTTCCAGGCGCGGTAATCATCTGGGAATTGCTGCTCTACTTCTTTAAAATATAGACCTTCCCATAGGCCGAAGCGCCGCTCCACCCAGGCGTCAAGCGTTTGAACTGACAGGCCAGTTACGTCGGAGATCTCCGCCGCTGTCATTTGCGTCCGTTTCGCCGGGCTGGAATAGAGCGCGCTAATCTCTTTGTCCTGCAAGTAAACGGCGGTGGACTTAGCCTGATAAAGACCACTTCGGTTTAATGCAGGATCTTCTTTGCTGTCACAATATATTCGGTCAAGCGGGAAATCTGTCTGACCATGTCGAATAAAATAAATATTGGTGCTTTTTTCTTTGTTACGCATTGATTCTTTTACCTTAATCTAGATATCTGGCTTGCCACTTCAGATAGAGCTCGTGAGTATAGCTCATAAATTGCTGCTTGCTCTCAAACTCGGCAGGATTGAGCGCATCAAATACATAATAATTTACTCGATTGTTTTTGGTGCGCATGAAGTGCATGATTTTATCCACCAGGGTTTGACCGGCAGCCCACTCAAAATCCTCTTGTGCTTCATATTGAAGAAAAACCGGCACGATTGGCACACCTGTTTGGATTGAAATATCGAATGCGCCATAGAAAAACGTTTCAAATATACGTCGCCCTTTGCAGCCGCCTTCGGGATACAATACAATATTTTCACCTGAATCCAGGTGCCTGATTATTTCTTCTGTCGCCGCTTTACGCGATTCTTTTGATTCCCGCTGGACATAAAGCGTGCCTGCTGCCGCGCTAATTTTACCCACTACAAACCAGTCTTTGACTTCAATTTTGGCCAGCGACAGGGCATCAAACAGTGCTGGAACACCAATATCTTCAAAAGCAGAGGGGTGATTAGCAATCATCAAATAATGAT
>CALZHW010000103.1:1531-13230 GCA_945787125.1 uncultured Ectothiorhodospiraceae bacterium | reverse complement strand
GCCCATCTACCAGGTCTCACTAAACGCGTAACCAGTACGCCACTGATAGATAAAGTCTTTCGTTAAAACAATCCCATAATGCCACTATCAACAGCAGCCTAAAGGGACAATTGCGAAGTTTGCGCACAAAAGGATATCGACCAAAAAAGCATTTATTTGAACCTCGGAGTGCGCTTTTGAGATAAAAAAATTTTCTTTTAGCGGTGTGATATTTGATTTTGACTTTTGTTTTTACTAAAATTATCGGCATACCCGTTCATTACTGTATCAACAGTGAGTATTTTGTAGAGCAAGCTCGTTATATAGAGGTGGATAAAATGCAAGACGATTACTGGCTATTGACACTATTTATTATCACCGTTTTGATATTGTCAAAAATGCTAACGGTAGAATAAGTCACTTTACAAGACGCTCCAAATTTAACTATTTTGGGCATAATATCGACGAGTTGAGGCATAAACATATTTTTACTTAGAGTTGTTTTCATGTGATTGCTTGCTAGCTGGCAAACAAAAATACAATATAATAAATCCCAATATACCCGAAGCTAACGAACCAAGAATAATTCCCAGGCGCTCATCGAATAAAAAATTAACATCCGTTTCTTCAAAAGCGAGTGAGCCAATAAACAAGCTCATGGTAAAGCCGATACCACAAAGAGTGGCTGTCCCGTATAAGGAACCCCAAGACATACCCTTCGGTAGACTCGTAATTTTGAATTTGATAGCCATCCAGCAAAGGCCGAAAACACCCAACTGCTTGCCGACAAACAAGCCAAGAGCAATACCTATTGAAACATTGTGAAATACTTGATCAACACCTACGCTAGAAAAACTGATACCCGCATTCGCAAAAGCAAAAATTGGCAGCACCGCAAATGCCACAACTGCATGTAAATCATGCTCCAATTCCTTAAGTGGTGACCGATTGAGGTTTTTTTTCGAAGATATTGGAATAAACAATGCCAGGATAACGCCCGCCAGTGTTGCATGAACACCCGACTTTAACATCGCAACCCACATTATAATGCCCACTAATATGTACCAGAGTTTTGACTCAGCCTTACATTTAGTCATTATAATGAGAGCAACAATGCAACAAATCGCGACAAGAATAGCCGCGAGGGAAAGTTTTGCCGTGTAAAACAGCGCTATGATCAATATTGCCCCGATATCGTCAAAAATTGCCAACGACATAAGGAATATTTTTAAACTGGCAGGCACTCTTGAGCCCAATAAAGATAAGACCCCCAAAGCAAAAGCAATATCCGTTGCAGCAGGAATTGCCCAACCTGCCATTGCAACAGGGTCGCCATAATTAAAATAGCTATAAACAAGCGCAGGCACAAACATACCACCAACGGCAGCGATACCAGGAAGAATAATATTTCGTTTATTGGCGAGCTCGCCTTCAATAACTTCCCGCTTTAACTCCAGTCCAATCATAAAAAAGAACACGGCCATCAACCCATCATTGATCCAAAGCAATAATGGCTTTGCAATCTCCAACGCACCCACTCTTATTTCAACAGGCGTTGTAAGCAATAGATCATAATACACATTCAAAGGGGTATTGGCACAAATAACAGCAAGCACAGCAGCAAGCAAAAGAATAATGCCGCCGGCAGACTCAAGCTTGAAAAAACGTGTTAGAAAAGCTCCGTGATTATTACTCATAACAAAGAAAAGTTGATCGTAAAAATTACAAAAAAAATGTTGATATCCATGCTAGCTAAGGCGATATATGGTTATACAAGCGAATTATATTCCATTATACCGATAAACATTGAACCCCCAATTTTATTATTGGAGGCAACAGTATCCTTGCTGCATTCTCGATAAGACCTTGTCACTACGGGCGCAGGTCATGGGGAAAAATTGAACGCCTATAATGAATTATAAAACCACCGCTAGGAGCCTGTCCGAGAATGGGAGCCGTTGCGAGGGAAATTCATTTTAGTGCAGTATTTTCGATCGTTTGAGGTTAATAGCCGTAGCTATTCACCGAAAAGGATCGGAAATAATGTGCAAAATGACTTTTCCGCAGTAGGTTCTCCATTCTCGGACAGGCTCCTAGTCAAACGCTATTCGCTTAAATATTCTAGTCCTTTCAACTCACCTTCTGACTGCATCGATAATCAATAGATTTATCAACAACTTACTAAGCACCTTTAAAGCTCTCGAACCTATCTGTCGATAACTAATGCCATGAAGAGCCCGTTTTACACCTAGGAGCCTGTCCGAGAATGGAGAGTTAAAACATGAGTCAAAGATTATCAGCTAGCTTATTAACCCAACAGGACAATAGCCAAAATAATCTGCAAGAATTGATTACATTAATCTATGCCCATTAATAAACCAAATTGACCGTTGGACACGCAGTGAAAAACACAAATGCACAATTGAACATACCCCTGAAATCTGCAGCGAGCGAAGAGAAACATGCTCAGCAATCTCTTGTCATCCAAGCGTTTTCATTGCTCGCCTCATCCCTAGAACATCAATTTTTTCAAGCGGCAGCAACCGATCTCGCCACCAACTTAGCCATAAAACTCAGCTGTGAACGGGTCAGTATTGGCCTGGCGCAGAACAAACAACTACGAATTTGTGCAATGTCACACAGTGCGCGATGGGATAAACGAACTAATCTAGTGCAATCCATTAATGCGGCAATGGACGAAAGCTGCGATCAAGAAACAACCATTATCTATCCTCCGCCAGCAAAGGATGCGAATAAAAAATACTCGAAAGCGCATAAAAAACTATCAGACTTTCAAAATGGCGCAGCACTTTGTACGATTCCACTGGCGAATGAAGGACGGATTATGGGGGCAATCACCCTTGAGCGCGCCAAAACCCATCGCTTTACCACCTCATCGGTACAGTTAGTTGAACTCGTCGCTGTCATTGCTGGCCCATTATTAGAAATGAAACACCAGGAAGAACGCTGGATACTCAAAAAAAACTGGGATTCACTGCGCGATTTTTTCCAGAAAATAATCGGCCACGGCCATGTTAAAACAAAACTCTACAGCGTTGTGCTACTCGCACTTATTGTATTTTTCAGCGTCGCCAGTACGACGCATAGAATCTCCGCCGATTCGGTGGTTGAAGGCAGCATTCAACGCACAGTCTCTGCAGCAGAAGATGGGTTTATAGAATCATCCACTTTACGCGCCGGAGATCAAGTTGAAGAAAATCAATTATTAGCAAAACTTGATGATAGTGACTTACAACTTGAAATCGAAAAACTCGAGAATCGACGTAATGAATTAAATCACGAATATCAGGAAGCCTTGGTGCAACACGAACGCGTTAAAGTTTCGCTGATTAACATAAAAATAGAAAAAACCAACAATGAATTGAAAATAATAAAAGAAAAATTATCCCGATTACAAGTCACCGCGCCCTTCAAAGGTATTATTATTGAAGGGGACTTAACCCAGTCATTGGGCATGCCCATTAAAAAAGGCGACGCCATGTTTAAAATTGCCCCTTTAAATGACTACAGGGTCATCATGAAGGTTAATGAATCCGACATCGGTCACATCAAAGAAAAACAAAAAGGGTCTCTCACCCTGACTGGCTTACCAAACAAAGAATTTACACTAACAGTATCCTCAATCACACCCGTATCTATTGCTAAAGATGGCAGCAATTTTTTTCACGTTGAAGCGGAACTTAAAGCGCCCGATCCGTTAATGAGGCCAAACATGAAAGGCGTTAGCAAAATAGAAACTGGCGAAAAAAAATTATTCTGGATTTTGACACATCGAATTGTTGACTGGTTACGAATAAAGACCTGGTCGCTGTTACCATAGGACAGATGTTATTTAATGGATAATATTTTTAGTTCATCCTGGTATCGAGTCACTGACCTAACACCCAGATTACGGGAACATGTGGAAATTACCAGCCATAAATATCGCGGCGAAACCTGGCATGTTTACCAGGATACCGTTACCGGCCGAACACATCGCTTTAGCCCTATCGCACATGCATTGATCTCACTGCTCAATGGCAAACGTTCCGTCAACCAGGCATGGGAAGCGATGAACTCCAGTTACGGTGATGACGCGCCAACCCAGGACGAAATCATCCAATTACTGTCTCAACTGCATACTGCCGATTTGCTCATTTCCAACGTAACACCACAAATTGAAGAACTTTTTAATCGCTCGAAAAACCATTCGACCTCGCAATTGAAAACAAAATTTTCCAACCCAATCGCCTTGCGTTTTTCGTTGCTTGACCCTGAGTCACTTTTAACTGCACTACAGCCGTGGTGTAGCTGGATGTTCAGCAAAGCATTTGCAATCGCTCTTATTGTTTTTTTTCTATTCACTGGCATTAATGTTGCCAGTGAATGGCCATCAATCGCCAGTTTTGCCGCTCACAATACGCTGCAACCCGACAACCTATTGCTCTTATGGTTAACCTATCCATTAGTTAAACTATTCCATGAACTGGGACATGCAGTGGCGATAAAACACTGGGGGGGAGAAGTACATGAAACAGGAATAATGCTATTGCTGTTCACACCAGTGCCCTACGTCGATGCGTCAGCTTCAACGGCATTTCGCAATAAATACAAACGTATGATAGTAAGTTCCGCAGGCATCATTGTAGAATTGTTGCTTGCAGCTTTTGCCGCTATAATTTGGCTAAACGTAGAGCCAGGCATGATTCAGGATATCGCTTTTAATGTTATGCTGATCGGCGGCGTATCCACTTTATTATTCAATGGCAATCCGTTACTACGCTACGATGCTTATTACATGTTGTCTGATTTTCTCGATATTCCTAACCTAGGCAACAGAGCCAACAAGTACTTTGGCTATCTGCTCTTAAACCATCTATTCGGCGTAAAAGACTTCCCAACACCGGTTAAAGCCAGCAGTGAAGCCCCTTGGTTATTTCTATATAGCATAAGCTCATTTTGCTATCGAATGTTTATTTTGTTTTTCATCTTATTGTATATCATTGATGCTTATCTAATTATCGGTATGCTGTTGGCAATATGGGTAATCTTCATGCAGATTTTAAAACCCTTAGTCAAAAATCTGATCTTTATTTTTACTGATACTCGCGTCAGAAAAAATAAATTGCGCACTATTGCCACCGTTATTTTCCTATCGATTGCCAGTTACCTTGCAATCTTCGCAATACCGTTACCGTACAACACAGTGACAGAAGGCGTTGTATCAATGAAAAACGACGCCAGAATTATCGCACATAATGATGGCTTTATTACTACATTATTGGTTAATACCGATGAAATAACAGCGGCCGGAACACCATTACTCATCGCTCATGATCCGGCACTAGAAGCGAAAATTCTTGCCATGAATGCAGAATTATCTCATCTGAATTTTAAGTATCAATCTGAATGGAACAATGATCGTATCAAACGAAAAATCACTAGTGAGAAAATAAAAAGTATCAACGCAGACATCAAGCATATTGAACAAATTATCGATTCCTTAACCGTACGAAGCCCTATGGATGGGAAAATTGTGATTCCAAAATCTGCAGATTTATTAGGCCGATTCAAAAAGAAAGGGGATCTCTTGGGTTATATATTAGATCCCACCCAACTTACGGCACGCGTTTTTGTCAGCCAGGATGATATGAGTTTGATTAACGAAAATGATGTCGTAAGAATTCGTTTATCAAACACAGTCTCGCGCATTTATCCGTCGAAAATACTCAGAAAAACACCCGCAGCAACAAATTCACTGCACCATGCGGCACTTGGAACCCAGGGTGGTGGCACGATAATAGTTGATGCCACGGATAAACAAGCGACTAATGCGCTGGATAAACATTTTGAAATCTGGGTCAGCTTACCGGATGATCTTCAAAATGTATTTCTTGGCTCTCGCCTCTATGTCAAATTTAATCATGGCGAAGAGGTATTGTCTAAACGGTTACATCGCTGGGCGAAACAACTATTTCTGGGGCGGTTTAATGTCTAACACGTTGCCAAAACCCGGCATTTCTTTGGGTTTGTATCCTGAAAAATGCGATACGCAAAAACCTAATCTATCATCCAAACTTCCCGGAATATTTTCCGCTCAAAAGTCGTCTAGTGAAAGAAAAATAATATCTCAAATCACGGCGCAAGGTGACCCACTAAAATCTCTTTCAGAAATAGAACTTAAAAAAAATCTCGAGACAACACGTTATATGTTGTTGCGCAATGGACTTAGTGAAAAAAACATGATCATGGCCTTTGCCCTGATCCGTGAATTCTCTGCACGCATACTCGGCATGCGCCATCACGATGTTCAAGTCATGGGTGCCTGGGCAATGATGAATAACAACATCATAGAAATGGAAACCGGCGAAGGGAAAACCCTCACCGCAACACTTACTGCAGGCACAGCAGCGCTCGCTGGCATACCCACACATATTCTAACCACCAATTATTATCTTGCACAGCGTGACGCGCAATCTATGCGGCCACTCTATAGCGCACTGTCATTGACGGTTGGCATTGCCACCGAAAAAGAAAATGATGCCATAAGGCGTGCGGCCTATCAATGTGATATTACCTACTGCACCAGCAAACAAGTTGCATTTGATTATCTGCGAGACAAATTGCATTTAAAAGACAATGATTCGAAGCTACATCTGCAGTTAGCACAATTACCCAGCGCGTTCGGCCAGGCCAATAAGCTGTTTTTGCGTGGTTTATGTTTTGCGATTGTCGATGAAGCAGATAGTGTGCTCGCTGATGAAGCCATGAACCCATTGGTTATTGCGAATGAACTCGGCACGCCCGATCAGGATAAACTCTATCAACAAGCAATATCCATAGTTAACGCATTAAATATTGCAACAGATTTCAACCTGAATAAAGCGAACCTCAGTGCAGAATTAACAGCAACGGGTGAAGAAAAAATTCAACAGTTGGCGCAAGATTTTGATGGCGTATGGAAAGGCATAAAACGCCGAAAATATTTAATAGAGCAGGGCATTTGTGCAGTTTATCTCTATGAAATAGACAAACATTATTTGGTTGAAAATGACGAAATTAACATCATTGACCAAAACACCGGGCGACTAATGCAAGATCGCGCTTGGGAGCGTGGCCTGCATCAAATGATAGAGTGTAAAGAAGGCTGTACAATTACCGGTCAACGAAAAACCTTGGCTAAACTCACTTTCCAGCGCTTTTTCAGGCGATATCAGAAATTGGCAGGCATGTCAGGTACCGTGACAGAACTCAAGAGAGAATTGAAGGCGATTTATAGGCTAAATGTAATACTCATTCCAACCCACCAACCCAATCAACGGCTGACTTTTCCTACGTTGGTTTTTACTTCAGAAGAAGCCAAATGGATGGCCTGCATCTATCGTATCAGGCAGCTTCACAAAATGAACAGGCCTATATTAATCGGCACCCGTTCAGTAGCTGAATCAGATCATATTGGCGTACTTCTCAATCAACACCACCTGCCCCACCGAGTGCTTAGCGCAAAAAATACTCAAGAAGAAGCCGAAATCATCAGTAAAGCGGGTATGTCTGGGGCAATCACGGTGGCAACTAATGTTGCGGGACGTGGAACCGATATTACACTTGATGAAGCAACTAAAGGATCTGGTGGTTTGCACGTTATAGTAATAGCACAGAATGATGCCTGGAGAATCGATCGACAGTTGATAGGTCGATGCGCAAGACAAGGTGATCCAGGAAGTTATGAATTAATGTTTTCACTGGAAGATCCACTATTTGAGGATTTTTACCCAGAATGGATACGCAACAGACTAACTCAATGGTTTTCCAGCAATGGGCTTTTGCCCTTATGGACTGGGGGATACTTTGTTAGGTGGCCACAATTTCAAAAAGAAAAGGAACATCGTTGTACACGCTTCAAATTGTTGAAAGTCGATGAAAAACTAAATCAGTTTTTATCGTTTAGTGGAAAACAGGAATAAGATGTGAAACGGAAAACCTTCATAATTTACCATAAACAGCTATTGATTATCTGTACTCTACTAACATTTAGTGTGGGTCAATCTAATGCAGATATTGCTGATAGGGGTAGCTTGGATGCACCATTGGACTGCGTCATCGAGCCTTATCTAGTGACCGAAGTCAGTAGCTCGGTCAATGGTATTATTCAAGAGGTTTATGTCAGAAAAGGCGATATTATAAAAAAGGGGCAGAAAATCGCACTACTAGAATCCTCCGTGGAAACCGCTACTGTCGCACTCGCCAACGCTAAAAGCATACAGAAAGAAGACTTGCTCACCAAACGATTAAACTGGAATTTTTATTCCGGCAAGGAGCGTCGAGTACTCGAGTTGTTCAAGACAGATGCGGTGACTTCACATGAAAAAGAAGAAGCCGAGATGAACGCAGAGATAGCGAGACTGGAATACAAACAGGCAAAAGCACAACGAAACATTGCCAAACTGGAACTGGAACGTGCACAAGCTGCATTAGCCTTACGGACCATTCGCAGCCCGCTTGCCGGCGTAGTTGTAAACAAATATCTTTCACCCGGAGAATCCACGGTTGATCGAGCACTTTTTAAAATGGCGCAACTTAATCCATTACGAGTAATTGTTATCGCACAGTCAAAAACATTTGGGGAAGTACAACCCGGCATGACCGCAAAAGTAAGAACAATTATCAATCCTAATGTCGAATTAACAGCAACCGTTGATATCGTTGCGCCAGTATTGGATGCAGCCAGCGGCACATACGACATCACTTTGGCATTATCCAACCCCAAACATGATTTACCCGGCGGATTACGCTGCCACATACAATTCGACTTAGAATAAGATTACGTTTTTTCTTATCCCTCTCATCATTTCAAACTCAACGCCTTAACCTCTGCAATTTATCCAATATTTGAATTAATTGAAATCTTCAAATTTCCAATACATAGCCGATACATAAGCATAAGCTGGTTTTTTTGCTGCCGCACACAAAACCCGCATTCCTACAAAACTTGAGCTAAATCAATAAAATAATGAAAGACACCAAAAAAAACTGCTTGTTTCATGAAGAATTGGAGTCACGCCTACTACTCTCTGCTGGCGCTGAATCATTACTGGCCTATGATGCAATAACCGACGCCGCGCTTCTTTCATCAAATAATATTGATGTGCAAGTTTTAAATACGAATCAACAAAGCAGTCAATCTTCGGCAACAAGTCAACGTCAAGAAGTGGTATTTATTGATAGCAACGTTGATAACTACGAACAATTTATTCTGGATCTACAAAATGAAAACAATGCTCACATCGCTGAGATAATTATACTCGACAGCCAAGAAGACGGCATTCAAGTTATAACGAATACGCTAGCCAATTATGAAGCTTTGGATGCTGTGCATTTTATCACTCACGGGTCTGACGGTACGATCCAACTGGGTAACATTGCCCTGAGCAATGACAATCTTTATGAATTTTCCGACGAGATAGAAGTGTGGGGACAAGCACTTGCGGAAGATTCTGACTTATTATTTTATGGTTGTGAACTCGCCGCCACAGAAATCGGGCAGACGTTTATTTCCGAACTCAGCGAACTGACAGGTGCCGATGTCGCTGCTAGTGAAGATTTAACCGGCGCAAACACCAAGCAAGGTGACTGGGAGTTGGAGTATCACAAAGGGGATATTGAAACCGGGCTTGCCCTCTCGACAACAGTACAGCAACGGTTTTCCGGCGTGCTGGCTTTAGGTGTGGCAGATGACACAGTGGCAATCGACGAGAACTCTGCTAACGGCACCACAATAACCACGGTAACCGCTACAGGCACGGATCAGCACTTTCAACAGATCTATTGGGTAGATTCAGACCGAAATACAATTGTGAAATCTGATATCAATGGATCAAATGTAACTGATTTAGTAACAGGGCTCAGTACTCCGCGAGCACTAACCATAGATCATGATGCGGGAAAAATGTATTGGAGTGATTCAGATGGGGCTTCTATCAAACGTGCAGATCTTGATGGCACCAATATAGAAACCATTGTAACCGGCTTAGGGGTAGTAACCAGCATAGGGATAGATACCACTAACGATCAACTCTACTGGTCAGATTTGGATACCAATAAAATTCAACGCACGGATAATCTGAGTTCAACTCCCACAGTAACAACGTTATTAACCTCAACTGATTCTAATATAACTGATCCAAGAGGAATGGAAATAGATGAAGTCAATGGATATATATATTGGTATGATAATTATGAAAATGAAATAATCAGAGCGGACATCGCTACACTTACGACTTCAGTAGTTAGTACAAGTGTAACGACAAGGGATATTGCGCTTGATGTGGAAAATGATCGAGTATATTGGGCAGATGGCAGCAATATAAAATATACCAATCTTAATGGAAGCATTGCCACTGGTACACTAACAGGCTCGATGACAAGTGATCAATATTTAACATTGGATAGAGGTACTAGCACGCTTTATTGGGCAAATGAATCAGTTGATAAAATTCAAAGTACCATCATAGGCAGCGGTACGGTAAACAATGTTACTGCCGCTTTGGCAAATGCTGATAGAAGAGAACTCGATTTAGCGAATCCAACGGCGGTGACTTATTCAATTACTGCAGGCAACACCAATAATGCCTTTACTATCGATGCCAATACTGGCGTTATCACGGTAAATGATGTTAATGAACTAGACTATGAAACGACTACTTCTTATAGTTTAACGGTAACAGCAACGCAAAGCACAAGTAGTACAACAGGCACCATCACGGTCAACATCAATGATATAAACGAAGCGCCTACAGCGGCAAACAATACTGTAGCGACTAATGAAGATACCACATATACATTTACTGCGGCCGATTTTAATTTTTCCGATGTCGATGCCGGTGCTACTTTAGCGAGTGTCAAAATTACCACATTAGAAACAGTTGGAAGCTTACAACTAAATGGTGCGGATGTAACTCTTAACCAGGTGATTGCGGTTGCAGATATTATTGCCGGAAATCTAAAGTTCGTACCGATCTCCAATGCCAATGGTACAACGTATGACACCTTTGAATTTAAGGTCAACGATGGTGCACTTGAGAGCGCTTTAGCGTACACGATGACAGTTGATATCAACGCAGTCAATGATGCACCAAGCGGCACAAATAACACAGTCATCACCTTGGAAGATACGGCCCACGCCTTCACGACCGCTGAATTTGGTTTTAGCGATGCCTTGGATGGTGACCTATTGAGTGCGGTGAAAATTACCACGCTACCCGGCAACGGCAGTTTGACCTTATCCGGTGTAGCGGTGAACGCGGGTGATACCATCGCTGTCGCGGATATTGTGGCCGGCAATTTAGTCTTTACCCCCCCTACCAATGCCAATGGCACCGGTTACACCAGCTTTACGTTCCAGGTACAAGATGACGGTGGCACCGCTAATGGGGGCATTGATCTCGATGCTTCCGCGAATACTATGACCATGGATGTCACGGCGGTGAATGATGCACCGAGTGGCACGGACAATACCGTCACGACGTTAGAAGACACGGCCCATGCCTTCACGACCGCTGAATTTGGTTTTAGCGATGCCTTGGATGGCGACGCACTCAGTGGCGTTAAAATTACCACGCTACCCGGCAATGGCAGCCTGACGTTATCCGGTGTAGCGGTGACCGCGGGTGATACCATCGCTGTCGCGGATATCGTGGCCGGCAATTTAGTCTTTACCCCCG
>CALZHW010000103.1:0-1431 GCA_945787125.1 uncultured Ectothiorhodospiraceae bacterium | reverse complement strand
AAAATTACCACGCTACCCGGCAATGGCAGCCTGACGTTATCCGGTGTAGCGGTGACCGCGGGTGATACCATCGCTGTCGCGGATATCGTGGCCGGCAATTTAGTCTTTACCCCCGCTACCAATGCCAATGGCACCGGTTACACCAGCTTTACTTTCCAAGTGCAAGATGACGGTGGCACCGCTAATGGGGGTATTGATCTCGATGCTTCCGCGAATACTATGACCATGGATGTCACGGCCGTAAATGATGCCCCGGTCAACAGCCTGCCTAGCGCTCAATCTACTGGCGAAGATATTCCACTGACTTTTACCGGCGCCAATCTGATCAGCATCAGTGATGTGGATGCCGGTGCGGCGGCGCTCGAAGTGACCTTGAGTATGGATCAAGGCGGGGCTTTGAGCCTCAGCGGCACCACCGGGTTAGTGTTTACGGTTGGCGATGGTAGCAGTGATACCAGCATGACCTTCACGGGCAGTGTCATCGATATCAATGCCGCACTGGATGGCTTGACCTATGCGCCGACGGCTGATTGGAACGGCATCGCCACCTTAACCATCTCCACCGATGACCAGGGAAATACTGGCACCGGTGGCGCACTGACGGATACCGATACGGTGGCCATTACAGTCAATTCTGTGAATGATGCACCCCAAGGTTCAGACAAAACCATTACCGCTCAGGAAGATACACCGTTTGTATTTTCTACAGCAGATTTTAGTTTCAGTGATGTTAGAGACAACGATAATTTTCTGGGAGTGAAAATTGGAACGTT
Organism: uncultured Ectothiorhodospiraceae bacterium; assembly: GCA_945787125.1. Lineage (GTDB taxonomy): Bacteria > Pseudomonadota > Gammaproteobacteria > S012-40 > S012-40 > CALZHW01. The sequence goes on along the minus strand of CALZHW010000103.1, from coordinate 658 downwards.
ACCTGCAAATGGCAGTTTAACGCTATCCGGTGTGGCCGTGACCGCTGGTGACACCATCGCTGTGACAGATATTGTGGCCGGAAATTTAGTCTTCACTCCTGTAGCCGAAACAAACGGAACCAGCTATGCTAACTTTCTCTTTCAGGTGCAAGATGATGGCGGCACCGCTAATGGGGGCAGTGATTTAGATCCCACTGTTAATAGAATTAGCATAGACGTTGCTGCAGTCAATGATGCACCGAGCGGAATAGATAATACCATCACGACGTTAGAAGACACGGTCCATGCCTTCACGACCGCTGAATTTGGTTTCAGCGATGTCTTAGATGGCGACCTATTGAGTGGTGTGAAAATTACCACGCTACCCGGCAATGGCAGCCTGACGTTATCCGGCGTAGCGGTGAACGCGGGTGATACCATCGCTGTCGCGGATATCGTAGCCGGCAATTTGGTCTTTACGCCCGTGGCCAATGCCAACGACACCGGTTACACCAGTTTTACGTTCCAGGTGCAAGATGACGGTGGCACCGCTAACGGGGGTATTGATCTCGATGCCTCCGCGAATACCATGACCATGGATGTTACGGCCGTAAATGATGCCCCAGTCAACAGCCTGCCTAGCGCTCAATCTACTGGCGAAGATATTCCACTAACTTTT
>CALZHW010000102.1 GCA_945787125.1 uncultured Ectothiorhodospiraceae bacterium | reverse complement strand
CAAATTTAAAGAAGATACGATACGTCAGGAAGCGCGGAAAATTATTCGAAAGGAATTTTCTAATTTACAGTTTGCTGAAAAAAATGACGAAAAATATTTTTATTTAGTGGTTTCATTGTCATCGAATGAAATAGCCGAAACAAAAAAATTCGCTTTGCAGCAAAATATCACAACCTTGCGTAATCGGGTCAATGAACTGGGCGTTGCAGAGCCTGTGATTCAGCAGCAAGGTTTAGACCGAATTGTAGTGCAATTGCCTGGTATACAAGATTCTGCCAGGGCACAAGAAATTTTGGGTGCCACTGCGACCCTGGAATTTCGTATGGTAGACGAAGAAAACAATGTGCAAGCCGCGATTAAAGGCCGTATCCCACCCGGTAGTAAGTTATACAAAGAGCGCAATGGCGATCCTATCCTATTAAAAAATCAAATTATGATAACGGGTGATTACATTACCGACGCCGCATCAGGTATCGATGCACAATCGGGCGGACCTAATGTCTCGATTACTCTGGATGGTAAAGGTGGACGTATTTTTACAAATGCCACTAAGGAAAATGTCGGTAAATTGATGGCGGTGGTTTTTATTGAGTTGAAAACAGAATTCAACATCAAGGATGGGGTAGAGGTCCGAAGCAAACGCAAAGTTGAAGAAGTCATTAATGTGGCGCGAATTCGCGAGCGACTGGGCAGCCGTTTTCAAATCACCGGCCTGGATGGCACCAACGAAGCACGCGACCTGGCATTATTATTACGCGCTGGTGCACTGGCTGCGCCAATAGATATCGTTGAAGAGCGTACTGTTGGTCCTAGCCTGGGGCAGGATAACATTGATCAGGGTTTTGCTTCGGTGATTATTGGTTTTATCCTGGTGCTGTTTTGCATGGCGTTCTTCTATCGTGGATTTGGCTTGATTGCGAATATGGCACTGGCTGCAAATCTAGTTTTGATTGTCGCCGTATTGTCGATGTTGCAAGCGACTTTAACGCTGCCGGGTATAGCCGCGATTGTATTAACTGTCGGTATGGCAGTTGATGCTAACGTGCTTATTTTTGAACGGATACGCGAAGAGCTGAGAAACAAAGTCTCACCACAAGCCGCAATTGATCGTGGTTATGGAAAAGCGATTGTGACGATTGCTGATGCGAATATTACCACCTTAATCGCTGCGGTCGTATTATTTGCTATTGGTACGGGGCCAATCAAAGGTTTTGCGATCACATTGATTATAGGTATTATTACCTCAATGTTTACCGCGATTATGGGTACTAGAGCAGTCGTCAATCTGATCTACGGTCGTAAGAAAATTAAGTCATTGAGTCTGGGAGGGCAATAGCATGCAGTTATTAGCGAAAATGCCACAAATCAATTTTATGCGCTATCGCAAATCGGCGATGCGTATTTCATCGGTCGTGTTATTGGTTTGTTTAGCCGCCATAGTCTTTCGCGGTTTGAATCTCGGTATCGACTTCACCGGTGGGACACTGATTGAAGTGGGTTATCAGTCGACCGCAGATTTAAGGTTGGTCAGGTCGGAGCTGGAGCAGGCCGGTTTTAATGATGCGGTCGTGCAGCATTTTGGTAGCTCCAAAGATGTCTTGGTGCGCATTGCACCACGTGAAGGTATTTCCAATGCAGAACTGAGCGGGCAAATGCTGGAGGCGCTTAACCAATCATCGGAGACTGCTGTCGAGATGCGGCGAGTTGAGTTTGTGGGCCCGCAAATTGGCGATGAGTTAGTTGAGAAGGGCGGGATGGCGATGTTAGTTGCCTTGGCCTGTATTTTAATTTACGTTTGGATTCGTTTTGAAAAACGTTTTTCATTAGGTGCCATTGCCGCCCTTGTGCATGACGTTATATTCACCATTGGTATGTTTGCAATATTTCAGCTGGAGTTTGATTTAACGATATTGGCCGCAGTGTTGGCGGTCATCGGTTACTCTTTGAATGATACTATTGTGGTCTTTGACCGGGTGAGGGAGAATTTCCGCCTCATGCGCAAAGGTACGCCGGAAGATGTCATTAATAAATCAATTAATCAAACGCTTTCGCGTACCCTGATGACCTCGTTGACCACCTTAGTGGTGTTAATTGCGTTGTTTGTATTCGGCGGCGAATTAATTCATGGTTTTGCTACGGCGTTAATAATTGGGGTTGTTATCGGTACTTACTCTTCAATTTATGTTGCAACGTCAGCGGCGTTGATGTTGGGTGTTACCAAGCAAGATTTAATGCCACCAGAGAAAGAAGGTGCCGAAGAAGAAGGTATGCCGCCGCTGCTCTAGGACAGGCTCCTAAGCTCGCCTTATTTATATCTCAGCGCGAATGGTCGCGTTGAGGTCTATACACGTTGTAATATACTCACTTGCAGGATCTAGGTAGAAGCTGTCAGCTGCTGTCTTTAGGATTGAAAGAGGTGCGTAAGTGATTGTCACCATTGCGCTGTTTACGACCCTCGCCAAAGTGCAGAAGAATACCTTCTCTATAACGGCATTTCGCTTTTACTGAGCGAATATTACACAATCCTTGGCCGTGTTTTTTATCTTTTTTAAACAATCCAACGTAATAATCGCCGTTAGGCCAAGTGAATTTCCCTCTGCCATGCATTTTTCCATAGTTGAACTCGCCCATATAATTGGCGCCTGAGGGGAAGCCTAAAATGCCTTTACCGTGATAAAAGCCCTGGTGAAATTCACCTTTATAACGACGCCCGTTTTCGTACACGTAAATGCCTTTGCCTTCAAATTGGCCGGTCGCAAAGTTGCCTTGATAGACCCCTTGTTTGTTCAAATATAGCTTGCCGTGGCCTTGAAAATTACCATTTTCAAACATGCCTTCGTAGCGGTCACCGTTTTGAAACAAAAAAGTGCCTTTGCCGCTTATTTGATCATGCTGAAAAATCCCATGATATTGGTCGCCATTGGCATAGGTCATAATGCCAGTGCCATGAAACAGGCCTTCTTGAAAATATCCTTCATAAATGTCGCCCGCTGCAGTTTCCAGCCGGCCAATGCCGTTAAACAGCCCTTTTTCAAAATTACCGACATATTGATTACCATTGCGCCAGGTCAAGCTGCCTTTGCCGTGAAAAAAGCCATTCTTGGTTTGTCCACGAAAAACTGAACTGTCAGGTAACTGAATACCGGAATCAACACTGGTTTCCTGGATGCTCAAGCCGATTTTACTTGGGCTGTTTGAGCAGCCAGTCGTTAATATACCAATTAATGGTAATATGAATAGGTAGTTGTGTTGCATTCTGAATATGTCATATATATGCTTAATTGTTAACGATACGCTAAGTGGCCATTTTTTGCTAGAACAGCGCCGCGCTAGTATGTCATCCGATTTGAAAGTGGAGACAATTGTGAGGAAAATTCATGGTAGCGTGTTTTTTGATCGCTCAGGGCGGTAGCCGCTAATAGCTACTCACGGCGGTGTTTCTTGCCACCGTAAATAAATTGTAGGCGCTGCAAAGTGGTGTATTTATAGTCATTGAACGCCGCTCAAGTGTTACAAATCAACTGTTGCGACAGTAACACCGAGTCGTTGGCAGCAGCGGAAGGCTGCATCAGCCGTTTTAAAGACCCTCGGGTCCTTACTGCGTTTTGAGTTAAGCATTTGATCATCACCATTGTAGGTGACGAGCTTTACCGTCCAGCCTCGATTGTCGCCGGAACGTTGAATGACAATATTAGAGAGGTTTCCCGACTCTTTGAGTGCTCTAGCTTCCTTTTCTTGCATGGCGTGTGTATCCGATATCCTTGATGTGGGTGTGATATTTAAATATAGCGTAAAATTTTATAATGTTAAGTAATATTGCCTATAAAATTTCACATATGGCTATTTTTTTACTAAAATAACATAATCCGGATAATTCATGAATTACACGATTTCTCGCTTGATCCTTGATTCTACAGAATATTATCTTCAATCGACCGTACGCACGGGTACGGCGCTCAATCAGATAATCTTCTGTAAAATCAAATCTCTATGCGATAATCTCGTGAATTCATGAAATTTCCGGGATAACAATTGTTTTGTCGAAAATTCTATTGTACTCGGCTATTTATTCATCTCTGGCCAGTTCTGCACTGAATTGTCTACAAAGATGATGAAAGAAATACACCAGAATGATAGATTAGATCAATTTTATTCTCCCAAAGTTTCGTTTCAGCATTGAGATAAACCGTCTAATTTGTTAAATTGTAGTGCCTTCAAAGTTAACCCGCCCTCCGAGTAAAAATCGCTAAATGACAAACTATATTTTTGTAACTGGCGGTGTTGTATCTTCCCTTGGGAAAGGTATTGCATCCGCGTCACTCGCTGCCATTTTAGAAGCACGTGGTCTTAAAGTGACCTTGATCAAAATGGATCCTTATATTAATGTTGATCCAGGCACAATGAGCCCTTTTCAACACGGCGAAGTTTATGTCACGCAAGACGGTGCAGAAACTGACCTGGATTTGGGGCATTACGAGCGGTTTGTTAGAACCCGTATGTCCCAAAAAAATAACTTCACCACCGGGCGCATTTACGAAACCGTGATCCGTAAAGAACGCCATGGCGATTATTTGGGCGCTACCGTTCAGGTCATCCCGCATATTTCTGATGAAATAAAGCGCTGTATGTTAGAAGGCGCTATGGGCAGTGATATTGCCTTGATCGAAATTGGCGGTACGGTTGGTGACATTGAATCTTTACCTTTTCTCGAAAGTATAAGACAGTTGGGTATCGAGCTTGGCCGAGATAAAGTATTGTATATGCATCTAACACTCTTACCTTACGTGAGAGTTGCCGGTGAAGTAAAAACCAAACCAACACAACATTCGGTCAAAGAGCTGCGTGGAATCGGCATACAGCCGGATATCCTCGTTTGTCGATCCGAATTACCCATTGCCGATGCCGATCGGAAGAAAATTGCCTTGTTCACTAACGTTCAGGAGCAAGCGGTTTATTCGGCATACGATGTAGAAAACATCTATGAAATTCCGATTATTTTACACCAGCAAGGTTTAGATGAATTTGTCACTGAGCGCTTCAAATTAGACTTACCACCGGCGGATCTTACAGAATGGCAACACGTGGTTAACGTGATGGCCAATCCTAAAGGCGAAGTCAATATTGCTATGGTGGGTAAATATGTGGGTTTGACAGAAGCCTATAAATCGTTGTCTGAAGCCTTGCGCCATGCAGGTGTGCAAACAGAAATGCAAGTCAATATCGTCTATATTGACTCAGAAGAGATAGAAAACCAGGGTATCAATTGTCTCAAGGCAGTCGATGCGATCCTGGTGCCGGGTGGATTTGGTGAACGCGGGGTTGAAGGTAAAATCGCGGCGATAAAATACGCCCGTGAAAACAAAGTACCTTACTTGGGAATTTGTTTAGGAATGCAAATGGCGGTGGTAGAATATGCCCGTAATGTTGCAAATCTAGAAGGCGCACATAGCACCGAGTTCGACCGGGATTCCGCCAACCCGGTTATTGGGCTAATTAAAGAGTGGATAACCTCACAAGGTGGGGTTGAACGACGCAGCGAGGTCTCTGATCTTGGCGGCAGTATGCGCTTGGGTGGGCAAAAATGCCGACTCACCCCAGGCTCTTTAATTCATCATGCCTATCAGGAAGATGTCATTGAAGAACGTCATCGACACCGTTATGAGTTTAACAACAGATACCGCGAAACTCTGCAAGATGCGGGGTTACGCTTGACGGGTCTCTCTGTCGATGAAAAGTTGGTTGAAGTGATAGAAATTCCGGATCATCCGTGGTTTGTTGCCTGCCAGTTTCACCCGGAGTTTACCTCCACACCGCGTGATGGACATCCATTATTTACCAGTTATATCAAAGCGGCGATCGCTGCTCGCCACAGTAAAAGTGAAAATTATAGTGAAAGTGAAAGCTAATGAAACTTTGTGATTTTAATGTAGGGCTGGATCAACCCATATTTCTGATAGCCGGACCCTGTGTGATTGAAAGCCGGGAATTAGCAATGGAAACGGCTGGGCAGCTCAAGGAAATTTGCCAGACTCTGGGTATTAATTTCATCTACAAGTCATCATTTGATAAAGCAAACCGTTCCTCACTAAATAGTTTTCGCGGTCTGGGTTTAGAAAAGGGGCTAGCGATACTCGATGATGTAAAAAAAGCACTGCAGGTGCCGGTATTAACCGATGTGCACGAAGATACGCCGTTAGCAGAAGTCGCCAGTGTCGTCGATGTACTGCAAACCCCCGCGTTTCTGTGTCGGCAGACAAATTTTATTCAATCAGTGGCGCAGCAAGGCAAGCCGGTAAATATCAAAAAAGGCCAGTTTATGGCACCTTGGGACATGGGTAATGTGGTTGATAAGGCCAAAGCCGGTGGCAACCAGCAAATAATGGTGTGTGATCGCGGTGTTTCTTTCGGCTACAATAACCTGGTATCAGATATGCGTGCATTAGCCATAATGCGCAAAACGCAGTGCCCGGTGGTATTTGATGCCACCCATTCAGTGCAGCTGCCAGGCGGACAAGGTTCTGTTTCAGGCGGACAGCGTGAATTTGTGCCGGTATTGGCACGAGCGGCGGTGGCGGCTGGTGTTTCAGGCTTGTTTATGGAAACCCACCCAAACCCTGAAAAAGCATTAAGCGACGGGCCTAATGCCTGGCCGCTCGGAAAAATGAAAGAATTATTGACGACACTGATAGAGCTAGATCAATTGGTTAAGTCAAAACCTTTTGCTGAGGCCGAACTACTTTAGTGAGCTACTTTAGCGTACTACTATAGATAGTTTTCCACTCAATTGGCTTGTAAACAGTTTTCAACTAATCGAACCGCATCACAAAGACGGTTCTCACTAACATTAAAGATAAAGTGGAGTAGAAATGCCAAAGATTGCTGATATACGTGCACGAGAGGTAATCGATTCTCGTGGAAACCCAACTGTAGAAGCAGATGTTATCCTGGATAGCGGTACAGTGGGTAGCGCCATAGTGCCATCGGGTGCATCTACCGGTTCCCGCGAGGCAGTTGAGCTGAGAGATGATGACCCGAAGCGTTACAACGGAAAGGGTGTGCTCAAGGCAGTCAATAACGTTAACGGCACGCTAAAAGAAGCGCTCGTTGGCCTAGATGCAACGGCACAAAGCTTGATAGATCAGACCATGATAGATCTGGATGGCACTGAAAACAAAGGGCGCTTAGGCGCTAATGCATTATTAGCTGTATCGTTGGCTGTGGCTAAAGCGGCGAGTAATGACGCTGGTATGCCATTGTATCGTTATCTGGGTGGCAGTGATGATACGTTGTTGCCGGTACCGATGATGAATATTATTAACGGTGGTGCACATGCGGACAACAGTGTCGATGTGCAGGAATTTATGATTCTGCCAGTCGGCGCGCCAAACATTCGTGAAGCGATTCGTTATGGTGCTGAAGTTTTTCACGCATTGAAAAAAGTATTATCCGCCAGAGGTTTGAATACCTCCGTCGGTGACGAAGGCGGTTTTGCGCCTGACCTTAGTTCGAATGAAGAAGCTATTTTAGTCATATTAGAAGCCATTGAAGCAGCGGGTTACAAAGCAGGTGAAGATATCGTTTTGGCCATTGATGTTGCTAGTTCTGAATTCTATAAAAACGGTAAATATGAGTTGGCCTCAGAAGGTAAGTCATTAAGCAGTGCAGAATTCGTCGACTTCCTGGCTAACTGGGTCGATAAATATCCTATTGTTTCCATCGAAGATGGCATGGATGAAGGTGATTGGGACGGCTGGGCAAAACTGACTGAGCGTTTGGGTAAAAAAGTGCAACTGGTCGGAGACGATTTGTTTGTTACCAATACCAAAATTCTGCAAGAAGGCATCAGCAAAAACATTGCTAACTCGATTCTGATCAAAGTGAATCAAATTGGTACGTTGACCGAAACGTTGGCCGCTATCGAAATGGCCAAGCAAGCGAACTATACCGCTGTGATTTCTCATCGCTCGGGTGAGACGGAAGATACGACTATCGCTGATTTGGCGGTTGCCACGTCTGCCGGGCAAATCAAAACCGGCTCGATGTCACGTTCAGATCGTCTGGCGAAGTATAACCAGTTGATTCGTATTGAAGAGGGGTTGGGTGATGCTGCACGCTATGCCGGTCGCTCAGCGTTTAAAAATTAGAATCTAGATTAATCAGTTGGATCGCGGTTCACTGCGCAAGCTTTTGATTGCTCCTCCGAATGAATATTCTAGGTTGAACTAACACTGTGCCCGCTGCTGGCTTTTTTAAGCAGTGGGCAATTCAGTAAGGCATCGATATTTGATAGGTAAAACATGCGCTGGCTGATTTTAGCGTTGAGTGTAATGTTAATTGCACTGCAATATCCCTTATGGTTTGGCAAAGCCAGCTTGCCGGATGCGTGGCGTTTACAGGCTCAGATCGATCAGCAAATTGTAGAAAATGCACAATTGACTGATCGCAATAAAATACTCGAGTCCGAGGTTAAAGATCTTAAACACGGCCTGGAAGTGGTAGAAGAAAAAGCCCGTAATGAACTCGGCATGATCAAACCCGATGAAACCTATTACCAAATTATTGAAACGTCAGACAAGGCAGTGCAATAGTTGAGTGGCGATAAATTTTGGGTAGTGATACCCGCGGCAGGTGTTGGTAAACGCATGCAGGTAGACCATCCAAAACAATATCTTAGTCTGTGTGGCAAAACAGTGATTGAACACACGCTGGCATGTTTCAATTCTAACCCCAGGTATTCGGCTATTGTGGTCGCTATCTCCGAAAACGATGAGTATTGGTCTGAGTTGCTTATTGATTCGCAAATTCCGCTTTACCGCGCGAAAGGTGGTAGCGAGCGTTGTTTTTCCGTGTTAAACAGTTTGCATTATTTGTCTGGCATGGCGAAAGACAATGACTGGGTATTAGTGCATGACGCTGCACGACCTTGCCTGCGTACTACCGATGTTGATTACTTGATTCAACAAGTCGGCAAACATGCGGTGGGTGGTTTGTTGGGTTTACCAGTAGCGGATACCTTAAAATTTTGCGGCGCACACCGACGTATTAAAAATACCGTGAGCCGTGATGGCCTCTGGCGCGCACTCACTCCACAAATGTTCCGTTATGGTAAATTAACCAGAGCTCTGGAAGCGGCTGTCGAATATCCTGAACGCGTTACGGATGAAGCCTCGGCGCTAGAGATGGCAGGTTATGAGCCCTTAATGGTAGAAGGCAGTTGGGACAATATTAAAATCACTCATCCACAAGATTTGCAACAAGCGCAATTAATTATGCGGAGTAAAAACCACTAATGCGTATTGGTCAAGGGTACGATGTACATGCATTTGCCGAAGGGCGGCCGCTGATTTTGGGTGGCGTTAGCATTCCGCATCATAAAGGACTTGCTGGCCATTCAGATGCTGACGTACTGTTACATGCCTGTTGTGATGCGCTGTTAGGCGCTGCAGCCTTGGGTGATATTGGCCAGCACTATCCCGATACCAGTAGTGATTTCGAAAACATTGATAGCCGAATTTTGTTGCGCCACACATGGAGTCTGATAAAAGAGCAAGGTTTTAAGCTGGGAAATCTGGATGCGACCATCATTGCGCAAAAACCTCGACTCGCTGATTACATCGCATCAATGAAAATCAACATCGCCATGGATCTTGAAGTGGATGTTGCGCAAATCAATATTAAAGCAACCACTACCGAAAAATTAGGCTTCGAAGGACGGGAGCAGGGCATTGCTGCCCAGGCTATTGTTTTGCTGCTCACCGAAACTACTCTATAAACCACCATCCAACCAAGACCCCTCTGAATTTTCACGTATGAATAAAATTAAAAAACCGTTTTGGGAAAGCAAAAGCCTGGACGAAATGAACAAGCAAGAATGGGAATCTTTATGTGACGGCTGTGCCCGCTGTTGTCTGCAAAAGCTGGAAGATATCGATACTGGTGATATCTATTACACACAAATTGTTTGTCAGCTGTTGGATCAAAAAACCGGTAATTGCTGCCAGTATGAAAAACGTAGTGAGCTGGTGCCGACCTGCGTCAGTTTAACCCCAGAAAAAACCCGCGAGCTAAACTGGATGCCAGACACTTGTGCCTATCGATTGCTCGCCGAGAACAAACCACTACCCGCATGGCACCCCCTAATTTCCGGCACCCCAGACACTGTCATAGCCGCCGGTATATCCATAAGAGGCCAAGCGATATCTGAAGCGGATGTTCCCGAAGACGAATGGGAATCCTACATCACAGAAAAACTGATTTGATATACAAGCTGCCGGGGTGTGCTTCACGCATCTTATAGATCAGGGCGAACACAAGGTTCGCCCCTACGGGGTGATTTGCGTAGGGGCGATCCTTGTGATCGCCCTTGCTAGATACGCAGGATCTAGATATTACGGTTCTCTCACGTGAGCTTCGTAACCGTAACGTTGTATCCATTCAATGGCAGCAGAGGCCGATATGAGATCTGCCAACTCAATAGCGCCTGACAAATGCGCAACCTGATTTGACAGCAATGCTTTAGCCGCCCAAACGCTAGGTGCGGAAGGTAATTTAAGACCGTCTTTTTTTGCGATGATTTCTGTTTCAGCAATGGCATTACCTTGTGCATCATTCGCCTCAATAACCAAGCGACCTTCCGTCGCGCCAATTTTTTGCGCAAGGCTTGCCGGCCATAATAATAAACGACTGATACGATTTAAATGTTGCGCTGATAAATAGGGCAGGACAAAACTCGCTACAGCTAAACCTATATTGATATAGGACCGATCAAAGCCTGCATGAAAAGTCAGGGGTACTTTGCGTGTACCAATTTTAATACCATCAGAAAACGGCGCCGGATAATTGCCGTAATGTTTTTTTACACCGTCATGATGGGTACGAGAACCCAATTTTCTAAAACATTTCTTACCGTTCGGTAGGACTCGCCCCAAAGGTTGTAACAAGCCATTCATCAAACCGTAAGTGACCGGATTCGCCGAACCCATATTTAGATAAACTTTTAACGAAGCCAATGCTGGCATATCCGCAAAACGCTGGCTAAACAACGACACCATGGCGGGTAGCGTCGAGCAGCCGGAAACTGCGCAAGCGGTTGGATGTTTAAACGCGGCTGCCGTCTGATTAACTTTTTTAATGAATGATAAATCTTCTGCGATATCGATGAAATGAATACTATTAGACAGGCAAGCTGTCACCAGCGCCGTAGGATCGTGATTGAATGGTCCTGCCGCATGTATTACAACATCGATATTTTTCAGGGCAGCGGCGTATGTTGTTGTATCGTGGATATCTAGTCGTCGATGCGCCAGACCGATTGCTGGGTTTTCGGTGCGTGAGGCAGAAATAATCTGCGCAGTGGGTAATGCATCCTGCAATAATGGCTTGATATAACCACCTAAAGTACCGCCTGCACCGAGTAATAAAATGCTTTTAGTTTTGGGCATAAATTAATATTACACTGCTTTATTGTTGAAGTCTGAAACTTATGTCTTATTTATTAACTCACAGTTGGAGTTCAAATATTTATCTCGTATTCAGCGCTCGTAGTGGCAAGGCCTTATAGAGAGTGTTGGCAGCATGGATGCTGCCGTCAAGCCTACATGGACGCATTCACGGCGTCTCTCGGTAAGGTTTTGCCGCTACGAGTGCTGGAAGGTGGCACTTTTGTAACTTTGAACTCCGAAACTTGAATACTAATTGTCGCATCCGATGACTCTTCATCGCAGCAGCGAATTCGCGGTTGTGCACTTCTAAAGGCAAGATAATGTTCTCGGACACGTTGCGCACTTGAGGCTTTAGGTTTATCGCGAAAAGCCTGCTCCAACGTTCCTTTCACCGCCACGCTCCATGGAGTGCTCGGTATCGCGGCATACATTGCACCGGAGGCAAATACTAGAACTTGTTCCGCAAGATTAAAATCTTCTGTTTCCATGGCTAACAAATAGGAATTTTCTCGAGGTAGTTGAACGGTTGGTAGGTTTTGTTCAATGGTATAACTGTTATCTGGAGATAAGCTAAAGTCTTCCTTAGCTGTCATTGAAACCATGGAGGCTATGATAAATGCAGCGCCCAGCAAAGGCAAAGCAACAAAGTTTTTGCGCAAAACTGCTGTGCCTCCGGCAATAATCGCCAGGCCGTGCATGAGTGCAATCATTAATAAAAATGTTGGGTAAACTATTGCGGGTAAAAAGTTAACCTGGAGCATCAACCAGTCACCCAGCGTTGCTACCCAGCCTGCCCATACCATGATAGGAAAATAAGACATACGCCAAACGAGCAATGCGCACAAAATCATAAGAGTGCGCATAAAAACATTATTTAAGTTTGACCACATCCAGGCAATGCCGAAAACCACGCCCGTAACAGAAGCAAGCTGAAAGGCGAGGAACAACCAATGTTGTTCCATCACCATTTGGTTATCCAGCCATACACCCAGGCCGATGAGCAATATGCTCACCGTCATCAATGTACGACGATACACCGTTAAAATACGCGCATTTTTTGTAATTCTGGTGCGGCTTCATCCAGTCGTGCAGACAATGTTCGTAGGCGACAAGTAGGCACTTTAGGGTATAAATGATGTTCTACGTGATAAAACATACTGTAAGTGACTCTTGATTTTAATTTTTCACGCACTGTTCGTGCAATGTAATGTGAGCGATCACAATCATGATGCACGGTCCATACTGCAAAAAATGCTGTGAGGCAATTAGCGACTAACATTACAGCCAGATGGTATTCCAGTATCACGCTATCAAATACAAACAATACCAATGAAATCCAGATGACATTGGCTACCAGCTCAGCTTGTACCCAACGACGCACTCGCACATTGCCTTTTTGCAGGGCGGTTTTGTGTAACAGGTACGGAAAAACAGGGCCATATAATAATGCTTTCCACCATGGCATCAGTGCGCATGCCGCTTCGACATCTTCTTCGTCCATGCAATGTTTATGGTGGCGCAGATGATTAAACTGCACTGCATGCATAGAGCCGAGCATAATAATACTCAATAAAAACATGAGGAATTCGTGAGCGCCACGACTAATACCAATCGCGTAATGAAACGCATTATGTACTTGCCGTAAACCGCAGAGATAAAACATAAAGGACGCACCGAGAGCAAAAAACCAATACTCGAAATAGGCTAAACCCAATGATATTACTAGCCATGGGATCGAAACAAATAATTCCAAAGCAACATCTTTTTGAGACAAATCACACAGATCGCGCCACTCAACGCTACGAACACGCTGATCACGCAAAATTTCTAACGCCATAGTATCTCCTCCCTAGAGTACATAATATTGTTATTGCAGCTCGATCATAGCGCGATATTACCCAGAATCCAATACTTTGTATTTGACCTGGATGAGAAA
>CALZHW010000101.1 GCA_945787125.1 uncultured Ectothiorhodospiraceae bacterium | reverse complement strand
ATATACAATACTGTACATGTATACAGTATTTCGTCAATCTTCTCCGATCCTAGATCGGCGAATCTAACTATAAGTAGACGACAGCTGTCGTAATTAAACACGACAAATTTGTCGTATTTCCTTCACTTATCTCAGTTAATATCTTTGCTCATTTTTTTCTTTCTGGCAAGCCTTAGATAAAATAGATGTGTTTCAATGTCTTATGCGTCTTGTTTGAGTTGTTTTTTTGACCTAAATGGATTGGTCGTAAAACATACGGTAAATTACGACAAAGACTAGGAGAAATTTATTTGAATTAGTTGTATTCATAATGTACTGTATAAAAAAACAGTTATATTTAGTGGCCGGAGGATGAGAGTAGTGAATAACAGTCAAAATATACCGTTGCTGGATCAAGTCAGAATTGCTATTCGATTAAAACACTACAGTTTGCGCACTGAGGATGCTTACACTATGTGGATTAGACGCTTCATTAATTTTCATAAAAAGCGGCATCCTTTGGAGATGGGGTCTACGGAGATCGTTGAGTTTCTTACACATCTTGCTATCGATAGGAATGTTGCACCTAATACTCAAAGCCAGGCGCTTAATGCGTTGATATTTCTCTATAAAGTGCTAAAGAAACCGATTGAAGATATTGGTGGATTTGTTCGGCCTAAGAAAAAACAAAAGTTACCGGTTGTTTTAACACAGGCTGAGATCAGGGTGCTGTTGGATGGATTGAATGGTACGTGTTGGCTTGGGGCATGTTTTATGTATGGCTCTGGCTTACGTTTAATGGAATGTATGCGGCTGCGGGTGAGGAATATCGACTTTGATCAAAAGGCACTTTATATTCTTAATGGCAAAGGGGGCAAGGATAGAATCGTCACTTTACCGAGTGAGATATTTCCTGCCTTAAAGGCACACTTGCAAAAGGTTAAAAAGCTCCATGAAAGGGATCTGGAAGATGGCTTCGGTGAAGTATATCTACCTTACGCGTTAGCACGAAAGTATCCCCGGGCTGCAACTGACTGGAATTGGCAGTATGTTTTTCCTTCGTCGCGTAGGAGTGAAGACCCTCGCGATGGAAAGGAGAGGCGGCATCATTTCAACGAAAGAGCGATGCAAAGAAAGATCACAGAAGTGGCGCGGTCTTTAAAAATTCAGAAGCATGTCACTTGTCACACCCTTCGTCACAGTTTTGCCACTCATTTACTCGAGCGAGGCATGGATATCCGCACCGTGCAAGAACAGTTAGGGCATAAGGATGTTCGAACAACACAAATCTATACGCATGTGTTGAATCGGGGCGGCAATGCAGTGATTAGCCCACTGGGGAGTATTTTGGCGGATTAGAATTATTTAATTCTATTGCTACAAAGTTAGTAAGCATTTGTGGCTTAGAAATAATATACTGAAATAGAAAGTTCTGAGTTCAATATTATTGAAAAAAAAAGGGGACGCTACACTTATTTGTCCTCATTTTCGTGGCCTACCCTGTGGTCGATACTATAACACCTTTCGAAAATAAAAGTGTTGCGTCCCCTTTTTCCCGTTAAAGGAGCAGAAATGTTTTGTCGAATTCGAGGGTATTTATTAACATGCCGAAAACAAGGCGTAAATTCAGCGCAGGCAATAAAGTTACTTTTCAATAACGAGCTACCTGAATTTTCCAGTAAAAGTATTTAATTTGGCTAATTACGGTGAGTAATTACAAAGTATTTTCACATTGTATTCTTTCAGGTCTAGGCATATTGTTACTATAGCAAGGAATTAGACAATATTAAATAGGCTCGACCCCTTATTCTAATGTCTGACATTTCCTGCGATTTACCTCTCTATGCTTAACTTTGCAAATCAGCCGCCGCTTTTAGCAGTCGGCTGAATTTGCCTTGTTATATTTTTTTCGAATGACTCAACTTCTTCTTTATCTGTAATTATTTTTCCTTCGCTGTCAATAGCAAAAGCTCCAAGCATAGATAGCGAGAGCGTGTCGCTTGAAGTTAAACATGATAAGGTAGCTCCTAATTTATAGACACCAGAAATTAGCTCCATAGCTTTTTTGGATTCCCTTACTCCTTTATAAGCTTTACCGTATATAATCGGCAACTGATAAACGCCTTTCTCTTGGGATAGTCTACTTTCCCTAACTAAATTCCACGCTGTATTTGAACCTTTGTTATTTTTATATATAACTTCAAAATCATATATTGCTATACCGTTTGTGCATTTTGACATTGCTTCATCATTGGAGAATATCAGATCACTATTTTTTTGAGCTACATCTAGAAAAAAAAATTTTTGACAGCCAACCAGGATAACGAGTGCAAAAAATGATAATAGATACTTCATTTTCTTTTCTTACTAGGGTAAGAAGGATTTATTAGAAACTTAGAAAGAACAGAGGTAAATAACTTTAGCAATGGCTTACCTTCTATTTTATTTTGTAGAAACTTGGGTTTAGGTAGTAAATTAAGCTTAGCAACTCTTGTGTAATCCTCTATTATTTGAGCTTGTTGTTCCATACGGTAATCCAAAAGATCTTTTTTATCATCAAGGGTGTATTTGTAGGCTTCATCATAGAAGAATCCGTGCCTTAAAGAATTAGCGATAGCTGAAACTATGGGATTTAATATATCATTTTGTTTTTGCCAAACGTGCACCATCTCATGTATAAAAAAAGCCTT
This sequence comes from uncultured Ectothiorhodospiraceae bacterium, assembly GCA_945787125.1. Lineage (GTDB taxonomy): Bacteria > Pseudomonadota > Gammaproteobacteria > S012-40 > S012-40 > CALZHW01. The sequence continues at coordinate 10,778 of CALZHW010000101.1, read as the reverse complement.
TTCAACTGCTCTAGTACTTGGGGCACCGTAGTCGGGTGAAACCACACCGTCTACATAAATATTGCCATTTGGGGTCATCCCGCTGTTGTCAGGCTGAAAGAATGCATATTTTTCGTTGAAAATCGATACTTGATCGTATTTAACTGCATTGCCAAATATTTCTTTCGCAAACTTAATTTCGTTAATAGTTAACTTTCTTTCTGCCATTAATACTCCTCATTCTTACACTAAGTTTGCTAAAAATATAACAATATATATCCCGCACTTTAACGCGGGATCTCATTCCAATTTAAAACAACTGCCCATTTTCATAATAATAGAAATACTGTCTTATTTATCCCATGCTTGCAAGAAATTAGTACTTTATAGAGAAAACAAACAGTTGAAGTCGGTGAATTACTTTTATGGGGAATAAACAGGCTAAAAGATCGATATGTGAGCGGAATTTTACGGCATTTTAATTTAGCTTTCACTGATGAATTAACATGTAAAAAGACACAATGAAAAACAACAAAACACAGATTTAGCCAGGTAAAATAAACTCAAACCTCACAATAAAAATCCAGAATTTATTCCGGAAGTTACCGCTCGCAGTGGCATGAGCCTTAGCGGGAGTGTTGACGGCAGGGATGCCGTCCCAAGCCTACACGGACGTATTCACGGCGTCTCTCGCTAAGGTTTTGCCATTGCGAGTGGTGGAAGGTGGCACTTTTCCAATCTTTTAAATTTCGTTAGTGAATTGGAAAAGTAATAATGCTGTTATTTCTGGCAGGACGAGATAACCAATCAACGATAACGCTTTTGCGCCGCCTGCTGATCCAATGATTTCAAATATTCCAACCGCGCTTTTATTTTCACTTCCAGCCCGTATTCAGTAGGCTGATAAAACGTGGCATCTTGGATTTCTGCTGGCAGGTAGTTTTCGCCAGCGGCATAAGCGTTGGCTTCATTGTGGGCGTAGCGATACTCGTCGCCATAACCCAACTCCGCCATAAGTTTAGTCGGGGCGTTGCGTAAATGTGGTGGCACTTCCAGCGAACCGGTATTTTGCACTAATTGCTTGGCGGCGTTAAACGCTATTTCAATCGCATTACTTTTGGGTGCACAGGCACAGTAAACAGCCGCATGAGCGATTGCACGCTCGCCTTCGGCTGGGCCTAAACGTTGAAATACATCCCAAGCGTTAACCGTGATTTGCAAAGCGCGCGGATCTGCATTGCCGATGTCTTCAGAGGCGATAGCACATAATCGTCGCGCCACATAAAGTGGATCACAACCAGCATCTAACATGCGTGCATACCAATACAAGGCACCTTCAGGCGAAGAGCCGCGAACAGATTTATGAAAAGCAGATATCTGGTCATAAAAAATATCACCGCCTTTATCGTAACGCTTTACCTGACCGTGAATAACCTGCGCAACCGATTCACTGGATAAGATCGGTGTATCAAGCATGGCAACGGCATACTCTAGCAGGTTCAATGCACGTCGCGCATCACCATCGGCAGCCACAGAAATTTGTTCTAATTGCTGCGCTTCAGCGGAAATTTGCTGCTCATCAACCAAGAGTTCACCGGAAACGATGGCGTGTTCTAAAATTTCCACCAGCTCATTATCGCTGAGTGATTTGAGCACATAAACTCGGGCGCGGGATAACAGCGCATTATTCACTTCAAACGAGGGATTTTCGGTGGTGGCACCAATGAAGATAACTGTGCCGTCTTCCACATACGGTAAAAAAGCATCTTGTTGAGCTTTGTTAAAACGATGAATTTCATCGACAAACAACAGCGTTTGCGTTTCAGATTGCTGACGATTGAATTGCGCTTGCTGCATTGCCGCTCGCACTTCCTTGACCCCAGAAAATACGGCTGACAGTATCACAAAGTGCACATCACATTGCGCCGCGATAAGACGCGCCAGTGTGGTTTTACCCACGCCGGGTGGCCCCCAGAAAATCATCGAATGCAGGCGATTTTCATCGATAGCCTTACGCAATAATTTGCCCGTTGCAAGCAAATGTTTTTGGCCGTAAAAGTGTTCTAGGTCGTGTGGCCGAAGGCGAGCAGCCAAGGGTTCATGAGACTGCTCTGCAGCGAACAAATCCTGCATTTTAATCAGAGATTTCAAACACGTCTGCACCCTCAGGCACGGTGAATTGAAATACTTTTGGATCGACCGGAAAATTAATGGCCAGTCCGCTAAAATTGATGCGGGTTGTTTGACCAAGATTATCTTGCAACAGCATTTCCTGCAGTATATTGCCTTTAAAACCCAAGCGCATACCACTAAACCCGGCTTCAGCATCTTTTGGGGTTAACTCAACCCAGGCTAAACCCGCCTCGTTTATCAGCTCATGAATGGTAAAACTTTCAGCGATAGGCTGAGTGCCGCTTAATAATAATGCGGGTGTTTGACCCAGCGCTGCCTTGGCGTCTTTAACTGTTACCTGCTCCAGATCCGCGTCATAAATCCAGATTTTGTTCCCGTCAGACACAATTTCTTGCAAATAGGGCTCGGCATAATTCCAACGAAACTTACCGGGGCGCTCAATCCACAGAGCGCCCGAGGTTTGCTCTACCGTACTTAACTGTGCGTTCTGCACAGTTTGTTCAAAATTAGCAGTAAGCGTGGTTAAACCATCAAAAAAACTTTTGAGTGCCGTAACTCCGCTATTAGTTGTTCCTATCGTCGTTTCCGTCGTTCCTGTAGTCGCTTGTGCGGCCAACGATAATTGACTAACACTCAAAGCAACCATGACCAGAAAAATTTTTATTACTTGCAAGTTATATCCTTTTAATCAATTTCAATTTGCCATCGAATATCAATTCATCGAGTCAGGCACTAAAACTTCTCGTTGGTTATTATGGCCGGGTGATGACACTAAACCAGCGGCTTCCATCGCTTCTAATAAATTCGCTGCGCGGTTATAACCAATTTTCAAACGACGTTGCACTCCAGAAATTGAGGCTTTACGTGTCTCTATCACGATTTTAACGGCTTCATCATAGAGCGGATCATTTTCTGGATCATCCGAACCCGGTGCGCCAGAATCACCTGATCCCAGACCAATATCTGCAATCATGTCACCTTGTAAAATCGACTCGTCATACGCCGGCTGACCACGGGACTTTAAATCTTCTACCACGCGATGTACTTCATGATCATCGACAAAAGCGCCATGCACCCGCACCGGTAAACTGGTACCTGCTGGCATATATAGCATGTCACCGTGCCCTAACAACTGCTCGGCACCCATTTGATCAATGATTGTGCGTGAATCAATTTTTGATGATACCTGGAAAGAAATTCGTGTTGGCACATTGGCTTTAATCAAGCCAGTCAACACATCCACTGACGGTCGCTGAGTTGCCAGGACCAAATGAATACCTGAGGCTCGTGCTTTTTGTGCAAGACGGGCGATCAGTTCTTCAACTTTTTTACCTACTACCATCATCATATCCGCCAGCTCGTCAATTAAGATGACAATATACGGCAATGTCTGTAAGTCTTCTGCTGGCTCAAAGGTTTCTGGATTATGCAACGGATCTTTAATCGGCTCACCTTCGTCGATGGCTTCAGTGACTTTACGATTGTAACCCGCAACATTTCGCACACCTAAAGCTGACATCAATTTGTAACGCCGCTCCATTTCCGCCACACACCAGCGCAATGCTGCCGATGCATCATTCATGTCGGTTACCACCGGCGTTAATAAATGTGGGATACCATCGTAAATTGAAAGTTCCAGCATTTTAGGATCAACCATGATCAAGCGCACTTGTTCTGGTGTCGCGTTATAGAGCAAGCTCAATATCATGGCATTAACGGCAACAGACTTACCGGAGCCGGTGGTACCGGCCACCAATAAATGCGGCATTTTAGCCAGGTCAGCAACCACCGGGGTGCCACTGATATCTTTACCAAGCCCTAACACTAAGGGCGAATTGCTCTTCTCATACGCTTCTGATTGTAATATTTCAACAAAGCGCACGATTTCTCGATATTCATTGGGGATCTCTATACCGATAACGGATTTACCCGGAATAACATCGACAACCCGCACACTCACCACCGATAGGCTACGTGCCAAATCTTTGGCCAGGTTAACCACCTGCGCACTCTTTACACCGGGTGCTGGCATCAGTTCATAACGGGTAATCACCGGGCCAGGTAATACTTCCACCACTTGCGCCTCGATATTGAATTCACGAAGTTTGACTTCGACCAAACGCGCCATTTTTTCCAGCGCCTCTTCATTCATTTTATGCTTGGTGACAGTGGGTGCGTCGAGCAATGACAAGGATGGCAAATTGCTGCTTGGGTCGTGATCTTTAAAGAGTGGGATTTGTCGCTCTTTAAGCGCCCGAATACCTTTCTTTAACGCTGATGTATCCGGTTTAGAAATGACGGGTGCCTGACGTATGGCAATTTTTTGCTTTTCTGCTTTTACGTTTGCCCTGACATTTTCCATAGCCGCTTTCGCAGGTTGTTGCTGCTTATTGGCACTGCGATTCTCAAGATATTCTTTAAATCTTAACCAAGCATCCACCAAGAAGGCGCCGATTGAATCCATCATTTTCAACCATGAAACACCGAGCAGGCCAATTCCAGTGAGCAATAGAGCAAGCAATATCAAGGTCGCGCCCGTCGCATTAAATACCGTCATTGTCGTTTGTGCGATGACACTGCCCAGCACCCCACCATTGTTGGCGGGCAATATGGTGGCTGCACTCGCAAAGTGCATAGATGCGATACCCGCACTCGTGGCGACAACCAATACTGCACCGATGACGGCGAGTAGAATTTGCAATCCATTAACACTGTGTGCTTGCTGTTTACCGCGAAATACTCGCCAGCCCAAGCCTAAAATTAACAGCGGAATGATATAAGCAAGATAGCCAATTAAAAAGTAACTGACGTCAGCAAACCAGGCACCAACAATCCCACTTGCGTTACTGATTTCTTTTGAAAGAGTGCTGTGTGACCACGCTGGATCGCTTTCGTTATAGGTCACTAAAGCAGTGAATAAAAAGATGGCCAATGCGCTTAATAAAATCAGCGCGACTTCGCGTAAACCGTGTATTTGTTTTTTTGAGAGACGGTTTTTCGATTCCTTGTTGGCTTGTTTATCGTTTGCTCGTGCTAGCTGACGCGCCAAACGGTTACCTCCCTATCTGAGATTAAAAAGCGATATTAAAAAGTGATGTTAAAAAACGGGCATATTATAACTTATTTGTCAGGGAATGTATGTTTCAGGGCTGGATGTACCAAATTACCTTTTTCGACATTAATTCCCCTAACAAGTGCTGCATGTTTGCGCCAATCTGATTCGGCTAGCTTTTGCGCATACGGTAAAACACTGGCGGACAAGGCTTGAGAGGCTGACCTCGGCACGGCGCCGGGCATGTTTGTGACCGCAAAGTGTACGATTTCCTCCTCTATATAGGTTGGATCGGCATAGCTGGTGGGTCGCGTGGTTTCTATACACCCACCCTGATCAACCGAGATATCCACCACCACGCCACCAGCGGCCATGGTTTTCAACATCTCGCGTGAAATCACATGCGGGGCGCGCTCACCGGTAACCAGAACCGCACCCACTATTAAATCTGCTTCAGCTACCGCTTGCGCAACACGTTCTGGAAACGGATATAGTGCGGTAACATTTGGCCCAATAGCGCGTAGTCTTTCCTGCTTTTGGCGATCATAATCAAAAATGGTTACACTTGCGCCACTTGCTGCGGCGAGAATAGCCGCGTTGCCGCCTGCTACCCCACCGCCCATGATTAAAACATGCCCACGATCAGCGCCGGGTAAACCGCCTAACAATAACCCCTTCCCTCCTTGCGGTCGGTGTAATAAATGAGTGCCAACCTGAATGGATAAACGCCCGGCAATGTCACTCATTGGGGCAAGCAACGGCAATAAACCGTTTTCTTCTACGGTTTCAAAACCTACTGCAGTGAGCCCAATCGACAATAACTTATCTGTTAAGACTTCTTCTGCCGCAAGGTGGAGATAGCTAAATAATACATGCTCCGCGCGTAATAACGTATACTCGGCAGCGACCGGCTCTTTTACTTTTATAATCATTTCTGCAGTTTGATATAGCTGCGCTGCATCGGCTAAAAGCCGAACACCCAATCGAGCATATTCCTCATCTGCATAACCGCTTAATACGCCAGCGGTGGATTGCAAATACACTTCATGCCCCGCTTCAATCAACACCGCACAGGCTGCGGGGATTAAACCAACGCGCGCTTCCAGTGTCTTAATTTCCTTGGGTATTCCGATTTTCATGTTGACTCCTTTACCTGGACATAAGCATTACAGTAACATACCACATTAAACTGACTGTAAGAGAGTATTAGGGTTAACCCGAAGTTCTCACACTAATTTTAAGCATTATTGCTCTGGAGCATTTTTATGGGTGACGTAAAACACTGTCGATTATTGATTCTTGGTTCCGGTCCTGCGGGATATTCCGCGGCGGTTTATGCATCCCGTGCAAATTTAAATCCGGTTTTAATCACAGGCATACAGCAGGGCGGTCAATTAACAACCACTACCGATGTAGACAACTGGCCTGGTGATAACGAAGGCGTGCAAGGCCCTGAACTCATGGATCGCATGTTGAAACATGCTGAACGTTTTGACACAGAAATTATTTTCGATCACATCAACAAAGTCGATCTTAGCCAACGGCCTTTTACGTTGACTGGGGATACGGGCACATTTACCTGTGATGCCTTGATAATTGCCACCGGTGCATCGGCGAAATACCTAGGGCTTGATTCTGAAGAAGCATTCAAAGGCAGAGGCGTATCTGCCTGCGCCACCTGCGATGGTTTCTTTTATCGCAATCAGCATGTTGCCGTGATTGGCGGTGGCAATACCGCGGTTGAAGAAGCACTGTATCTTTCCAACATTGCCGCCAAAGTTACGGTGATTCATCGTCGTGATAAATTTTCATCAGAAAAAATTCTATCGAAGCAGTTAATGGAAAGAGCTGAATCCGGAAATATTGAAATACGATGGAATTCAAGTCTGGATGAAGTCCTGGGTGATGACATGGGCGTTACAGGTATTCGGATAAAATCTACCGAGACGGATGTTACAGAAGATCTCGATTTGCAAGGTGTGTTTATTGCGATTGGACACTCGCCAAATACTGATCTTTTCAAAGACCAACTAGACATGGAACATGGTTACATTAAAGTACAGAGTGGCTCCAGTGGTAATGCTACCGCGACCAGTGTGGAAGGCGTATTTGCCTCGGGAGATGTGGCCGATCATATTTACCGACAAGCCATCACCTCCGCTGGCACTGGCTGTATGGCCGCTTTAGATGCAGAAAAATATCTAGACAATTTAGAATCTAACAAAGGCTGAAAAATGCGGGTTGCAGCATAATCGCTGCAACCGACCTTGACCTATGCAGTTACCCTTTATTTCTCCCAACGATCAATCCTATCGCTTTCCGGATGTCGAGCTAGCGCATCTCGAACCCGACGGGCTGCTTGCTTTTGGTGGTGATTTGTCACCACAACGTTTGTTGAATGCGTATGCACTCGGTATTTTCCCGTGGTTTAATGATGATCAACCGATTTTGTGGTGGTCACCTAATCCCAGACTAGTGTTGATTCCACAAAAAATACATCGGTCGCGTAGCCTGAAAAAAACCATTAAAAAATCCACTCTTCATATTACCTATGACCAAGCATTTAAACAGGTCATTGAAGCCTGTTCGCAACCGAGAGAAAAGCAAAAAGAAACCTGGATCAGTCGTGATATAAAAGAAGCCTATTTTCAATTACACCAAATGGGTTATGCCCATTCGTTTGAAGCATGGGATAATGACGAACTCGTTGGCGGGCTTTATGGCATTGCAATGGGACAAGTATTCTTTGGTGAATCAATGTTTAGTCTGCAAAGCAATGCCTCGAAAATCGCCTTTAGCAGTGCCGTACAACTGCTCACATCCTGGGGCTATCAATTGATAGATTGCCAGGTAGAAACTGAACATTTGCAAAGTTTTGGTGCCGAAAATATTGATCGGACACTTTTCAGTAAAATGTTAGCTGAATTGACTGAAAAACCTGCATCGCCCCATGCCTGGCAACAAACAGAGACTGAAACATAAATGAAACGTAGGTAAGCATAAGTAAACATGAGCGTAGACAACATAAAATTTTACTTAAGTACCGAGCAGGATTGCAGCTACCTGCCCGACCGACTCTCTGCTTCGGTATTTGCTGATCCCGATGGTAAGATGACCACTGAAGTCTATAGCGTATTAATTAATCACGGTTTTCGACGCAGTGCCAATTTCATCTATCGACCACATTGCGCCACTTGCGACGCGTGTAAGTCGTCACGCGTCAATCTCGCTGCCTTCAATGCTAACCGTAATCAAAAACGCGTATGGAAAAAAAATGCTGATATTGTCATCACTGAAACATTACCCCAGCAAAGCGAAGAACATTTCACACTTTATCAAAAATATATAAAAACCCGGCACACAGAAGGTGAAATGGATCACAACGACCCCACCCGATATTTTGATTTTCTCAATAGCGCTTGGTGCAATACACGGTTTATTGAGTTCCGTCTCGAAAAACAACTCATCGCCGTCGCCGCCACTGACTACCTGGATCAGGGACTCTCCGCGCTTTACACCTTTTTTGATCCCGAACTCAGCTACCGCAGCCTCGGCACCTTCGCCATACTCTGGCAAATTCAACGCGCTAAAGAATTAAACAAGTCCTGGCTCTATCTCGGTTACTGGATCGAAGAATGTGAAAAAATGCGTTACAAAAAAAATTTTCAACCTCTGGAAATTTTTGAGAACGAACACTGGCAGTAAAAGAATACAAAGGGGTCAGAGCCCTTTTTTCTCTTGGCATCCGGTAATATTAAAGAATTCAAAGATATGTAAATTCTGGCAGATTAAGTGAATGCGTCAAAAAAGGGCTCTGACCCCTTTGTATTATTCCAAACTCTCACACCGAGTTATCAAATGTTTCTTTTCAATTTGATTACTCGTCAAAGAAATTGCTTTTTCATAGGCTTTTTTTGCATCAGATATTTTCTCTATTTTGCGAAGTAGCTCAGCTTTTACAACATAAAAAGGTGCATACGAGTCTAAATCGCCTCGTATCTGCAAGGTGTTTAAACCTTCAAGGCCGTGCTCTGGCCCTTTAAACATTGAAAGCGCTACACATGCGTTTAATCTAAAAATCGGGTTTGCGTGTAATTCATATAATTTTTCGTACAACAAAGTTATCTCCTGCCAATTGGTTGCCTCATACGACGGGGCTTGCGCATGAATTGCACTGATCGCCGCTTGAATTTGATAGACACCAACTTTCCCTTTGGCCATTGCCACAAGCAATAAACTCACTCCTTCCTCGATTTGAGCACTATTCCATGAAGCTCGATCCTGGTTTTCCAATGTCACCAATGCCCCATTGCTAGAAACTCGCGCTTCACTTCTGGAGTCATGCAATAACAGTAAAGCAAGCAACCCGATTATTTCTGGTTCATTGGGAATAAGCTTATTCAACATTCTCGACAAGTGAATAGCTTCATGAATTAACTCTTTACGCAGCAAAGACTCCCCGTCCAGGCTTGCGTAACCTTCATTAAAAATTAAATAAATAACTGCCAATACCGAAGTCAATCGCTCTTGCCATAATGATTGCTGTGGAATGATATACAGTATATTGGCTATTTTTATTTTTCTTTTTGCCCTAACCAGACGCTGCGCCATCGTAGATTCAGGAACTAAAAAAGCCCGAGCAATTTCAGCCGTGCTTAAACCACCTAAAGTTTGCAACGTCAATGCGACTCGACTGTTTTCTTTGAGTGCAGGATGGCAACAGGTGAAAATAAGACGCAGTCGCTCATCGGGAATACAATTTTCCATTTCTTCCACCTCAGCATATTGCTCGAGCTCTGAAATAACTTTCAACTGCTGCTGCTTTTCGGAAAAATTAGCATTTCTACGAATTTTGTCGATAGCTTTTCGGCTTGCCGTTTGAATCAACCATGCTGCAGGGTTGGTTGGAATACCTTTAATTGACCAATGCTTTAGTGCTTCAATCATGGCATCCTGCAGCGAATCCTCCGCAAGTTCAAAATCTTTCAGGTGAGAAATCAGAGCCGCAAGGATGCGGCTCCGTTCGTTGTGATTAATGTCCTCAATAACCTGATAGAGCGGTGTCAACAAAAACTAATTCCCAATCTTACTTATCCCATACCATAATTGGTCTAATTTCAACTGAACCATACACTACCGTCGGAATTTTTGCAGCATATTCAATTGCTTCATCCAGGCTCTCAACGTCGAGTAAATAATATCCGCCTAACGCTTCTTTTGTTTCAGCGAAAGGACCATCGATGCATTCTGTTTTGCCATTTCTGACTCTCACTGTCGTCGCCGTACTCAACGGCTGGAGCCCCTCCCCGCCTTTCATGAAACCTTTCGACTGTACTTCTTCTGTAAATGCTTCAAATCCTGCCATTAATTGCCCAAATTCGTCTGTCTCTGGTTTTGGTAAATCGGACTCAGCGGAATAGAGCAGTAATAAGTATTGCATTTCATTCTTCCTCTTGGTTTAGTTAGATTGCACTATAATAACGAATGGCCCGCCGTTAAATCGACACTTACTATGGATTTTTTTATTATTATTTTTAGAGTAATTTAGAGACGAGACAGGATATATAATGAACGATTCAGTTGAAAAAACAATCATAGAATACGAAGAACGGCT
>CALZHW010000100.1 GCA_945787125.1 uncultured Ectothiorhodospiraceae bacterium | reverse complement strand
AAATTACATCGATATCGACGGAAAAATAAAGGTTCCTTCATCAGATACAACAAAAGGTCTGGGGACGACCGGTTATGATTTTACGTTATCGTCTACGGCATATTACTGGGTTTCTAAAAACTGGATTACGGGAAGTGTCGCCTATCGATTGAGGAGTAAGGAGCTTATCAATACATTTTCTGTAACGGCGAGTATTTCTCGCACATTATCAAAAAAAATGAGTGCAGGAATGGTCGTCAGTTATAAAGAAGCCCCTCAATCGATTAGTTCTGATACACTGGAAAACACAATATTTTTTATCTGGAAAGCACATAAGAAAACGAAATATTCATTCTATTTCATCAAAGGATTAAAAGATTTGAAACTTGATTGGGCAAGTGGTTTACAGGTCTCTTATCATTGGTAATCTTAGCCCGGATAATTCATGAAATATCCGGGCTAGCTCTTTCATGCAGTGTTTAACCTGTTTTTTTCGATTTCATTCTTAATTATTACTCACAATCGGAGTTCAAAGTTGCAAAAGAAAGTGCCACCTTCCAGCACCCGTAGCGGCAAGGCCTTACCGAGTGACGCCGTGAATACATCCATGTAGGCTAGACGGCAGCATCCCTGCTGCCAACACTCTCTACTCTCTATAAGATAATGCTTTGCCACTACGAGCGCTGATTACGGGAAATAGTTTGAACTCCGATTGTGAGTTATTACATTAGTTATCGGTGTCAGTCGGCACCGGAATGTCATTAATCGGTGTGTCAGCGGCTCCGTCTATCGATTCAATTGTGTCAGGTAATGCGTGTTCGGGCAATTCCGGTGAATCCACAATTTCAGGAATGTCGGGGCGGTTAAATATGTCATCCGTCGGCGGTGGAGCGCTTATACCAGTTCCACCGATTCCGCTTTCATCCGGTTCTATCGAATATACGCTCGAGCTAGCGCAAAACACCAGGCAAAATAAACACATAAAACAAGTGACTAGCTTATTCATTTTTTTTCCCTTTTGCAGTTTGTATGGATTGTTTTTCCGAATAGAAATAAGAACCAAAACGAAAACGATGTTCAGCTGCTTTTTTTTCACTGTCTTTACGTTGTAAGTGGCGTGCTTTTCGGTTGATTTCTTTGATCATGTTCATCGCTAGTTGTTCAGATAGTGCCTGTAGCTCTTTAATTGATGTAGATTGTAAGTTATTATAATAAACACCGCGGTCGAAATAGGGTGGGGTATTATCCATTAGGTTATGTGAGCTTGCGGCGATATGGTCATGTATATTGTGGCCAAAAAAATAAGCTTTGTCGTCAAAATTTTCAGAGGGAATAAATGCCTCTTTTAACAGATGTACTCGTTCATTTTCGTCGATTTTTACGATGTTTTTGCGCGTCCATTCGTCGAGTAAGGAACGTGAGCGTAAATCTTGTTTGCTCACTTGTTCTACAAGAGACTCAAAACTCGGCTCGCCATTTGTGGCAAGTCGATGTAACGGTTTGGCATTTCCTTCTTCATCAGAATACTTGCTTAAACTTAACCAAGATGCGATAACTTGGGCACTTAAGGATTCGGTTTTTAATTGCACTGTAGCGAGCGGGTCATCTTCATAGCGTAAACGTCGCACATCTTTGCGATGAATGCCGGTGAGCAATGATAGGCGAGAGTCAGTCACTCGTTTTCCTTCAACGGGAAAAGATTCTGTTGCAACTTGCAGATAAATTGACTTGAGGAGTTGAGCAATAAAAGGGTAAGTGATTTGATAATGAATAAGCAGGCGAACGAGCGGCTTCAGCAGCCTGCTTAATGCTGAGGTTAGTGCCTGCGAAGGTGTCTTACTGTCTGTTTTGGCCATGATTCATTAAAAAGTGGGAATATTTCCCTTATGCTAGCATAAGCAGTAGGAAGGATAAAGCGAGTGTTGTTCAACCTTTGAGGCAATGGCGAACAAGACTCACTTTTCGGGCAGGCAGTTGAAGTCGATGGGCAGTTGCAGCAAATTGGCGTCTTGAGAAAGCCTGATCAGGTGCAATTCAGCGGCACATGGGAGATAGCTGAAACCACACTCTTTTATAAAACTCTCAATCGGAGTTCAAAGTTGTTGTAAAAGTGCCGCCTTCCAGCACCCGTAGCGGCAAAACCTTCGATAAGGCCTTGCCGTTACGCGCGCTGATTATGGGAAATAGTTTGAACTCCGATTGTGAGTTATTAAAGTGGGTCTATACTTCATGGTATACAGGGTAAGGATATGCTGCACGCCTGTTAGGGCGTCAAAAGTCTAATACATAAAGACTTCGCAGTTAAATCTATCATTTAGTTCTTCCAGCAAAGTACATGCGAGCAGTATTTGATGAGCACGTGGATAGAGTAGTAAAAAAATTTTGTCTAGAAATTGAGAAGCGATATGAAATAAAATTATTAGAGGTAGGAACAGACAAAGATCATCTCCATTTTCTGGTGCAATCAGTGCCAACATATAGTGTGACGAAGTTAGTAACGATGATAAAAAGTCTTACCGCTAGAGAGGTGTTCAAACAGTGTCCTCAGGTAAAAAAACAATTATGGGGCGGTGAGTTTAGGACTGATGGATATTTTGCTAGCACGGTGGGGAAGCATGGAAATGAAACAATGATTGGGAAATATGTTAAAAATCAGGGAAAGGAATATCAAAAGTTACATTCAAGTTATCAATTGGCACATTTCTAGATGTGCCACCAAATACCCCGTCCGCTTGCGGCGGGGATATTTATTCAAATATTCCAAGAGTAGAATAATATTAATCCAATTGCAACGGCTTGAAAAGTTTCGAGTAATATATCCCACATAATTAATCACCATGGTTCATTAAAGATAATAATAACTATTCCTCATCCTTATAGTTGCTACGACTTAACTAAAAAGAATGTTACAGGCAAATAGGTATTGATTTAGATATTAACTCCTAAATATGTCACTTTTATGACAATACTATCTCAGCAGTTAAATCATCTAGATGAACTACAAGATTAAAAATGTAATGAATATCTTCGCGTCTACTATAATCCTAAATTGATCATGCAAGGTTGGGGTGAGGTACGAACCCTAACAAAATATTGAAAGAATTTTTACTGAGATTCCAACATCACCTCGATGAGTTTGGTGATGAGTTGTTGGCTTTAATTTGATTACCCATTGGCAACTTTCATGAGTCTATCTCTACTTATTGTTTTAGAAAATTGTAATGCGTACAGATCTTTATCACGGCGAGTTGCAATGCAGTCAATGCTGCGATAATTTTCATCTAGTGTTAAATTCCCTGTCACTTCACAATCAATACATTCACTACTTTTATCATCGAGCAGCTGAATTAATGCACCTTTGCAGCTAATATTCAATAACATAACATTGAAAGTATTCTGGTCCCATTTGATGTTTACATTTTTAGTCACTAAAAATCGTTTGTCACTTCTTCGTCTAAATTTTTGCAAGGTGGACGGAGTGAGGGTATTAAGAAACATAAGTTTACAGTGATTTTTATCTCGAGGTGCCAGTGTGAATTCGATATTATTATCTTCTGAATCCAGTTTAATACTCCCAATGGCTTTGAAATCAATTAATTTGATAACGTCTGAATCAATGCTGATGAGAGCTCCACTAAGACTGATATTTACTATATTAACATCTATTAAGTTTTCATTTATATTAATCGAGATGTCTCGATCCAAAGGATAGCGCACAGTATTTCTTCTTGTCTTTTTATCAATTTCCACTGTACCATCGTCATGTAGTCGGACAAGATCGCCTGTCTTGATTAATTGAGTGGCATTTCTGGTATCAACTATCCCAGGTAAGTTGAGCTCCCGGGCCACTATAGCCGCATGACTTAGCATGCCACCTACATCCGTGATAACACCATTTGCAAGTGAAAATAATGGCGTCCAAGTTGGATCGGTAGTGCGAGCTACAAGGATTTCGCCTTTGTGAAAAAGTCCTATTTCATCTGGACTATTTACAATTTTTGCTCTTCCTGCAACTTCCCCGTATCCGGATATTCGTTGTCCACTTAACATTCGACAATCTTCCGTTTCAGACACAGAAAGATTTAAATCTAGACCATACTTTTCAAGATTGCTTAGTGTGAAATCAACCGGCATAATTTCTGCGTCAAACTGACCTACATCTTTCATTCGATGCTCGACAAGAACATTTACTTCGTTTACAAAACTTGCCTCTCTTAATCGGTTAATTTCATCAAAATCCAGATAAAAAATACCGTTATGAGGTAAGCCGAGGTGCTCCCCAATTTCCAAAAGCAAAGGGCGAAGTAATCTATACTCCATAAGCGTATAGTGTTTAGCTTCCTCTTTTAAACTTTGGAATTTTCTTGAACGCTCAACACATATTTTCTGCACTTTACTGTCAAATTGGGTAAGTTCCACTTGCTTAGGTTCAACATGTTTTTGTGCATGGTTTATTAATTTTGCAACAGCTTCGGGGTGTTCAATATAACACGGCATAGCAAGCTCAAAATCATATTGACAGCGATGACCAAATTGCTCTAAAAACATCTGTTCGTCACATTTACCCTCTTTTATAAGCGGTAGAAGTGACATGGCTTTACTTACAACAGTTTCCGGTATTTGGCTCAAATATCTGCTTGCACTTTTTCCATGCTTTTCGAGTTCCTGTTTCGCCATTTGAGTATAGTATTCTGCCGCTATGTTTATTATTTCTGCTTGTAAATATGTTTGGGTGATAAACCGGTTTACCCATTCCTTGCAAAGTTGTACTAGCTCATTGAGGCTTAAACGTTTAAAGTCGATGGCTTTTTCAATACTAACTCTTTGTAGAAAAGTGGGTAAAAACTCTTCTTTAAATTCTTGCTCAATTTTTTCTGCAGCTCTAGCAAGTTGAAAAGCGGCAAGTGTACTTGGTCCTTTTGCGGTTCGTTTGGTTTTTTCTAACTGATTTACATACATATAACCAAAAGCTGTAACTGCATAATGTGGGGAGTCTTCTTCAACATTATAGGGAAAGCCAAGGATGTCATAGGCTAAGTTTACTGTGCCGCCAATACCCCATAGGCGATTTAGTAAATTTAAAGTGAGCCGGGTAGGTTTAGGTACTAATTCGCAAAGCGCATCCTGAGTTAAAACAACATCATTTGGATTCTGTGTCTTAAACATTTCGCAAAGGTGAAATCGCTCTCTTTCCACTAAGCCTTTTTGATTGCTGTGTTGCCGTGAGTTAGCGGTAATATTTCGGCTCTGTAAAAGATAAAATTGTCCGTCCGCATAACACCATTCTATATCTTGAGGGTGATTGTCATAATATGTTTCAACTTGTTTGCCCATTTTTAATAACGGCTTTAGATCTATCGGTGCACTACCCTTAAACATCGGAGTGTTACTATATCTTCCAAATTGATAAGACTCAGGCGTAACTTCTCCACTTACTAGTGCTTCGCCTAGTCCGCTAACCAATTCAATTAAACAGCTGCCAGATGTTCCTGGGTGTTCAAGGAAGAGTACTCCAGCATATTCAGCATCCACCATTTGCTGAACAACAATGCTACCAACCTCCTTTTCGTCAATGTACGACTCTGCTCTGGCAGAATTAAAAGACTCTGTGACTTCATCAAGTGCTTGATAAAACTTTGGCCAAGTCACATTGAGCACTGACTCGAAAATGCCTGCATGACTTTTATCATCACCGTCTTCATTTAGGCCTGAACTTCTTACGGCAACCTTTTCAGCGCCCAGTTCATCAAATGCTCTTTTAAGTATATTCTGGTTTGCGTCTGATATTGTCTCACTGCCCAATAATTCATTAGTCACAGCAAAACCGCCTGGCACCGGTAATCCGGCTCTGATAAGCTGAGCTAAGTTTTCCGCTTTGTTGCCGCCGCCGGCACCTAACGCTAGATGCTGCAAAGGAATAACACCATGGTATTTATTCTTGCGTTTTCTGCTTTGATTAAATATGCCTAATATTTTTGATGAATTGCAATAAAATAATTTCACCAAATAATTGTGCAGTATCATGAGGGAAATGCTGGCGATAAGATAAACATTAAGTGCCACAGAAATTTGAAATGTTAGTAGAAATATGATGCAACTAAAAATTAAGTAGAAGATGCGTTTTCTTTTGGTTGCGTCTGGATTCGCTAAATGCATTAGTAGGTAAAGTAACCCAGAAACTGCTATAGGCATTAAATAGGTAGGATCAATTTCAGCAATTGGCAAATTCAACAAAGTAATGTGAGAAAAACCTTCTGATACTTCTTTGACAACAGTGAAAAGCACAATGAAAACAGTTAGTTGCAATAAGCTGCCGATTAAATTGAATAATGGAGAGCTCTTGTCTTCTTTAGACATATTTTGAATGGCACGATTGAGTCTTAAAGGCTCGTCTTTTAGTTTTTCTTTTAGTTGAGCAACTTGAGGTTCTCTTTTTTTAGCTTTTAATCTATCAATTTCTGCTTTGATGCTAAATGGTAGAAACAAACACCTTAAGAAAACAACAGTTAATAAAATGGCCAAAAGCACATTATTAATTTGATTATTTATCCAGAACAAAACAGCTTGCATTGGTTTGCCGATAATACCAAAAAATGTATCGCCCTGTTGTTGCTTTTCCCATACTTTAACATAGGCTTTTTCAGATTTAGGGGGCGGCAGATATTCATGAGGCACGGTATATCGCCCTCGATAATCTAGCCCAATACGATGTAAGCGTAGTCCTAATATCTTTGCATAAAAACAACTTCTTTTGTCATAGCAAGGGGAAAAATAAGGTTTGTTTTTTGGTAGCATTTGAAAACTTGCTGCCATTTCATCACTAAGCATTTTGCGTAAAGGTAAATTAATGGCGCCTGGAATATGACCTGACTCGAAATCTTCTTCATAGCGAACATCGATAGGGATCGCGTTTTCTTGTAAGAGTAATTCTACCTCCGGTGTGTCAAGTAACACTTCGTCATTAGGATAGGCTGCTAAAGATCTCAAATTACCTTCTCGGTCGTGTTCGCTTTCCAAAGACCGACCTTCGGCAATCCATTTTTGATTACCCCCTATAAGAAAGTATGCATCAACTCCTTTTGTGGCAAAGGTTTCGACCAGTTCAGAGCTACGATTTCCCGAAAAACAGATGAATATAGTTTTTTTATTCTCTTTAATCAAGCCACTTCTATTACTTTGAATATCTGGATATCTTCGATGCCAGGCCCTCGGTATATGGCCAAATTCTGCTTCCTCAGGCTCCCGTACATCAATAAGGTTCAAACCGTCCTCATTATCCAACCATTCAGCGAGTTGCTCAGTGGATATGCCTTTTGGATGCTGAAGCTGTTTGCTAAAAGAGAGTGTTTTTAAAGAAACGTCTCCCACATTTTTTCCGGCTTCACTGGAAGAACGAACGAGATTTGCTTGCAAGCGTTTATTTTCTAAATCAGTTTGCTCTCCATAATAAAGTGCAAAACCAGCGGCTGTGGCCGCTAGGAGTATTAGACTTATTCTTAATGGCCATGGAGATCGTTTACCTTGGGACGCATTAATTCGTTTTTTCAATGAATACGCCATTCCTCCAAAAGAAACAGCAAGCAGTCCAAGCAATTGACCAATGCTAGCTCCGAGATTAATTAACAAGTCTGGCGATGGGATAGCCCAGGCAAGATTTGGAAGAAAAAGGGTTGTAACAAGAATTAGATTGAATATGCTGAATTTATTTTTAGTTATTGAGGGTAATCGATTTTTAAGTATGCCTCTTTTTGAGTGCATGATTTTAATTTTCAAGAAATTTAGCTCCATACTATTCATGGCCAACTTACTATACCCGTGGCGTTAAGGATTTAGGGTTTAAGTGTGCTATCTATTTAATTCATGACCAGACGAAATGATGCGTAATAGCTGAACTATTGCATGGAGTTTCAACGCAGTAATGGAGTAAATGGGATGCGCAGTTATACAGTTATAAATACAGCCTATAACGCTACTGGTATATATAATCAATATGTATGTAATCGTTACTTGAGCTTTAACAAATTCTCATGATGGCCAAAATAACATTGTTAGGTATTGTTGTACAGAGCCGTTAATAAAGTGAAACTTCAAAGATTAATATTTTTCTGAATACCACATTTTTTATGGGGAATTATAGCATGCTCACTGTGAATTTAATGGGGGTTAAAAACATAGCATGGAATTTCAATGATTGTAGCATTGAACGGCACCGATTGCTTTAATCTAAAAGACGAACAATGAGGCAAATGAAGCCATAAAAAATTCTGAAAATAAGGTTAAGTATCTAAGCCTTTATGTCGATTACAGTTCTACATTAAATACCAATGACGCCTAATTGATTAAAATATATAAACTTAAGGTTTCATAGATTATAGCGGGAAAATCAAACAAAATGCTTAGCTTTTTTACAAACCGACGTACTCTTATTATGCAAATACTGATAATTTTCTTCAGTATCTGTTTTTCAAGACTTGCGTTAGCTGATCTTACACTTAACTTTGGTGTATACGCCTCAGACAAGCCAACGTCAATGATAAAGAAATTCCGCCCAGTCATTCGGGAACTGGAAAAAAAGCTGAGTGAAGCTTTAGGTGAGCGAGTATTGATTCGAATCCAAGTTGCTAATAGTTATCAACGTGGGCTGGATGATTTAATAAACGGGAAAGTGCACTTTTCCCGATTAGGCCCGGCATCCTACATTGAAGCCTCAAGCAGAAACCCAAACCTTGAAATACTTGCTATCGAATCAAAAAATGGTAAAAAAGAATTTAATGGTGTGATTTGCGTCCGTAAGGATAGTTCTATTACTCGCATAGAAGATTTGAAAGGTAAACGCTTTGCTTTTGGAAATCAACGATCAACTATTGGTCGCTATCTTGCGCAAGAAATTTTGCTCCAGCATGGTATTAGCAGCGCTGACATTGGAGAATATGAATACTTGGATCGCCATGATCTTGTAGCACATGCAGTCGTTCGTGGTGAATTTGATGCAGGTGCGTTGAAAGAGTCAACCTACAAGAAGTTGCTAAATAACGGGTTGTCGCTTAAACGTATTGCAACAGTGAAAAATGTAACCAAACCTTGGGTTGCAAACGAATCGCTTTCAAGCAACTTAAAAACGATATTGAGAAATGCCTTACTTTCCATTGTTGACAAAAAAACAATGGCTAGTCTGGGAGATGACGGTTTTTTACCCGGCAGTGATAAAGATTTTGACGCTATCCGTCATGCAATAAAAATTAATAAGAATTTTTAATCAATCAATGGGCATGATATGACAAAATTTAAGCAATGGGAAATTAGTACTCAATTAGCTCTCATTCTCTCGTTGGCTACAATTCTAATCGCCATTACCATTGGTGAGTCCATTCGTAATATTGAGTCACAATATCTTGTTAAGAAAGTTGAGTCTCATGATCAACATGTACTGGATATTATCGCCTCGTCACTAGTAGATGCAGTAATTTCCGAAGATATTCCTGTTCTCAATTCAATTGTCCAGCAGATATCAAAATCTTATCCTGAATTAATATCATTAAAAATATCAAATGAATATGGACAAGCTCTTGCAAATTGGACATCTTCTAGTAAACCTGTCGAAAATAATACATTAACCAGTTCAGGCAAAATTGTATTCGAAGGCGAGTCATTTGGCCAAGTTACTATGGTCAGGGATATTGAGTCAACAATTCAAGAAATTAATTCACATGTGTGGTTTGTTTACCAGTTAATAACTGTGGCATTTATAATATTTGCTATCATTTTGTTGGGGTGGATTCAGTGGCTTCTGATTCGCCCACTACGCTTAATCAATACTCGACTTAAATATCATGCGAGTGGTGAAAAATGTGAAAAACGTGAGATTAATACATCAAAAGAAATCACTATTCTTAATGAAACAATTACTCAGCTGGAAGAGCTCACAATTGGTCGCCAAATACTATTGCAAGAAATTAAACACAAAGAAGAATTCCAAAAACGTCTTATTGGCGCCAACGAAATTGTAGTTAAGGCTAGTAAGGCCAAATCCGACTTTCTTTCAAACATGAGTCATGAAATTAGAACCCCACTTACCGCTGTAATTGGGTTTTCTGAAACTTTATTGGATAGCGACCAATCAATGCACACACGAATAAATACAATAAAGACAATTATTCGTAATGGAAAGCATTTACTAAGTCTTATAAATAATATTTTAGATCTATCAAAGATTGAGGCCGATAAGATTGAAATTGAAAAAATCAATATTGATCCGTTTAAAATATTAACAGAAGTATCTTCTTTATTGAGCTCACTAGCAGTTGAAAAAAATATTGATTTTAAAATTAACTATTTATCGGAATTACCTAAACACTTTAAAAGTGATCCTGTTAAATTAAAACAAATACTTATAAATCTGGCTAGTAATGCAATAAAATTCACAGAGAAGGGCAGTGTTACGATTAATGTTAAACTCTTGAAGGAGCAACAGAAAATCAGTTTTGAGGTCGAAGACACGGGTATTGGTCTGAAGCCTGAGCAATTAAATAAGTTATTTAAGTCGTTCTCACAAGCAGATTCTTCTACCACACGCAAGTATGGTGGCACAGGACTTGGATTAGTACTATCCAAGCGTCTAGCAGAATTACTAGGTGGAACCATCGTGGTAGAAAGCCAATTTGGAATTGGAAGTAGATTTCAAGTGACGATTGAGACTGATTCACTGCACAACATAGAGCTTATCAATGAGCAAGGGTATGCTCACTTCACAAGTCAAGAAAATGTTGAAGTAAAGACACCGCCAATTAAGTTTACAGGTGAAATTTTATTAGCTGAAGACACGCCTGATCTACAACGACTTATTGCGCTGTATCTACGGAAAACTGGTGCTAATGTCACCGTCGTTGAGAATGGAAAGCTCGCAGTTGAGCAAGCCTTAAATAAAGAGTTTGATGTTATATTTACAGATATACAAATGCCGGTAATGGGTGGAATAGAAGCGGTTAAAATTATGCGTAAGCAGGGATATAAAAAACCAATAATAGCCTTAACTGCAAATGTAATGGAAAAAAATAAATTAATATGCATCCAAGCCGGTTGCGACGGTTTTGTTAGTAAACCAGTGAATCGCAATAAGCTAATTGAAGTTGCTGCAAAATATCTGCAACCTGCTCATGAAGAAAAGATAGATGATTCGCCAATTTTATCGAATTTACTTACTACAGAACCCCAGTTGGAAAATATTATTTCGAGCTTTATTATTGGATTACCTGAATTAATTACGCAGGTCGAAGAAGCTCTCAATAGCAAGAACTGGAGCCAGTTAGAGAAACAGATCCAAGAAACGAAAAATGCCGCAAGTCAGCATGGTTATCCAGTGTTAGTTGAACTATCGTCTATGATCTTGTTTCAATTAGCTAGCCAAGATTATTCAGAAATAAAAGAATTAGTAGAACGATTTAAAAATATATGTGAACGGATTAAGGTGCTTAATATATCCATTGCCAGTTAGTTTAATCATCGAGTATTGCTAACTCACAATTGGGGTTTAAAGTTGCAATAGTGCCACCTTCCAGCACCCGTAACGGCAAAATCCAGTAAGAGTGGAAATGGTGAAAAATATTAGGAAATATCCTTGGTTTAGTTACGTATGTAGCACAGGAGTACAATGTGCAGCGGGGTGAGGTGCTGATTCAGTAAGTGATAGCTTGTGTTTTTTGAGAGAGAATACCACACTCTTTTGTGAAAGAGTGTGGTTGAATCTGATGCTTTGTGAGTGACTAAAATCTGCCAGGATATTTTAGCGCTTATAACCTGTAATAAGAATAAATGGACTCGGCGGATTCATTTGGCGTGATTCGATATCAACGTAACCAACGTCGCGCATGATTTTTTCCATTTCCGTTGTTGAATAGGATGAACCACCCGTCGTGTTGATAATTTGATTAACGCCAATCAGTGCAGCAAGTGCGGGCCCTTTTTTCTCAGGATTTAATAATTGCTCCTGAATCATGATGACACCGTCTTTACTCATTGAGTCAAAACATTTTTTTAACAATTTTTTTAAGTTATCAGGCGATTCTTGATTGGTCATTGATGATAACAGCATGGCATCATTGCCTATGCCTAAGTCATCGGTATTGTAATCGCCGGGACGCAGCTCTACACGATCATGCATGTGATACATGTCAACAATTTCCTTGGCAATCACCAAGTTTTGATCACGATCCATCGCAATGGCATTGAGCCCAGCGTAACGCTCGCAGAATTTCACCGCGAAAGTTGAGGGGCCGCAGCCTACATCCATCAATTGTTTTTTGCCTGAGAGGTCGACCATGCTTGTTAATACATCAGATTGCGATAATGCGCGGTTATGCATGCCCATCATATAGTCGCGTGTTTCTTGATCTGAGTACTCTTGATGCATCAGAGCAGAGGGTTTACCTGTCATCACGGTGTTGTATAGGCCGCCCCAGGCCTCATACCAATTTTCAAACATGTAGACGATACCACCCTGGTAAAACTTACTTGAGGTGGTAAGAAAGGTTTTACTGAATTCATTGTTAAAAAATACATCGCCATCACGATCAAGAAAATCGATGGATACGAGTGCGCTTAATAGTGCGCCCAAGCAGCGGCGGTCGGCGCCGGTTTCTTTTTGTAGGGTATCGAGGTCTTTGGATTGACCGTCAAGTAGATTGAAAATATCTAGTCGGTTCGCGGCGTGTAATATACAGGATTGCCAATAACCTGAGGCAATTTGCATAACACGCATTGGATCCATCCCTTCAGGTAGATCCCAGCTACCATTTTCCTTACTATTTGAATCAGACATTTATAACCTCTTAGGTTTGTTGATAATATTTTATTAACTCACAATCGGAGTTCAAACTATTTCCCGTAATCAGCGCTCGTAGTGGCAAAACCTTATCGAGAGTGTTGGCAGCATGGATGCTACCGTCAAGCCTACATGGATGTATTCACAGCGTCTCTCGGTAAGGTTTTGCCGCTACGGGTGCGGGAAGGTGGCACTTTTGCAACTTTGAACTCCGATTGTGAGTATTAAATACACACTTCGCATTTGAGCTAACCTATATTCTCCATACTAGATTGGCTTCACTTTTTACTATAGAGATTATATCGAACTTTTGCGTGGTTTCCATAGGCACAACACTATAGTCTCAATAAGTTTTTGGTGGGCAGAGTGGAATCTTGCTGCCAATTGCGCAATCCAGATTTAATGGCCAGGGCTTAGGGAGGCCAGAGTTGCAGCAAATTATTTTTCCACATCCGGCACATCCGGAAGAGTTTCCACGTAGACCCACACCGCATCTTGCAACGTTGCCACGCCTGACTGGCCGTCTTTCTCCATATCTTCCAGTTCATGGGGAGTAAACAGCACCCACCAGCCGGGACTGTGCAAATTAACCATGGCAATCCCATTACGATCTGTGCGAGCCGTGCGTGACAAGAGCGCTTCGGAGGGGTAGGGCTTTTTCAAGGCCGGATTGTAGTACTTTTGGGCATAGATTTTGGCATCGGC
>CALZHW010000099.1 GCA_945787125.1 uncultured Ectothiorhodospiraceae bacterium | reverse complement strand
CCGAATCAGGAAAATCACGCTCACTATCCAAAGCACAACGAAAAAAATGGTTAAAGGAAAAAATAGCTACACAACTCAATCAGGCTATTTCATCCTTTGAACATGCAATGCAAATAAATCCAAATAATGCCGGAAATTATTTTCGTCTTGCACTGTGTTATATGCTGCAAGAAAACTATTATATGGCGCGAGGCATATTACAGGATAAATATAAACGACTATTTGCGGAAGATGATGGATTTCAATTCTTTCTTGCTTTGTTATCGGCGTTAGAAGGTAAAAAAGATGAATCAAAAAAGGTTCTGATGACCATAATAAATAAACCCTATGCGGAAATAAGTAGTAATTATCTACCCACAGAATTATTAATTTATGCGGCAAATTATAATTTAACCTCTTTGGAGAATAAATTCGAAGCCAAACAGCATTGGAAAAAAATGGCAAGCAAGGCCAAACAGGAAAATCATGCCGTGTTATTTCGATACGCCGTTGAAAACATAACGGCTTCTACCAATCAACGGTTGATTCAAGACAATAAAAAATTCTTAGCCATGCTGAGTCAGATAGTGGGAAATAGTAAATTGAATAGTTTTCCTTTTGGTGAAATTTGGCTAGAGGGCAATCGTTTGCGTTTAATGTTATCTGGAAATGGAATTTATTCTATTCTGGGTGATAACAAAGAAATTTCGGCATTGTGGACACAATATAGCGGCGTAAACAGTAACAATCAGTTGTTTATGGGGGAAGCGACCGAACGCTTGTATAAATCTCTGGGTATACCTTCAAGGCAGGTGTTTACCAGCAGAGGAAAATACTTATCTTATGACAAGTTAGGCATTAGTTTTTTTCTGCAAAAAAATCAGGTTTCTGGCTGGTTTCTGCATAAACAGTAATCACTTTTTATAATCCTAGAATAATCAGTTGGCGCGAATTTATAGTGCAAGATATTGAAGTGCATAGTGAATTCAAGAATTGCATGGTCACCTTATTGGTGATCTGCATATTTTTGAATTTTCTAGGTGCATCAAGAGCTTGTGCTACCGAGTGCCCTGTGGGTAAAAATGGTGGTTCAACTGATTAATCTAGGATAATACTTGAATGTTTTACTTGGGTGATATTTCCAGGGATTGGACTAATATAATGTATTAGTTGTTAGTGAATAAAATTATAAAGATTGAAACGGGGAAAAATAGTGAAAATATTTAAAAAATGGTTTGTTTATTGTGTCCATTGATTTATCACAAGAGATGTTAATTAACGTTGTAGGTGTGGAAAGGACATTTAATGATAACAAAAAAAGCAATAATGCTGCTTCAGCTCTTTTTGTTTATGGGTCACTGCTTTGCATTAGAAAATGCTAATGTGAAAACTAGGGAAGATCCATTAACAAACAGGGTAAGCCTGAATAGTCATCAATATGCAGACTTCTCCCAGGTCGGTATTAATGAACGATATTTCCCTCAGTGGAATACAGAGCAATCGAGCACGTTTTCCAAACCTTCTCTTCAATTGGCAGCTACGCGAGGTTTAAATCTTAAACCTGTTGAAGCAAATCACACTCCTTCAGTTAATCGTATTGCACTAATTATTGGTAATAGTGAATATGTCGTTTCACCCCTCAATAATCCCGGCAATGATGCCCTGGATGTTTCCAGTCAATTGAAACAAATGGGTTTTGACGTCAGTTTTTTGGCTAATGCAGATAAAACCCAAATGCTGGATGCCATTCTCCAATTTGGACGAAATTTAGAATCCAAAAACTCTGTGGGTTTGTTCTACTACGCTGGACACGGTATGCAGGTGAATGGTCGCAATTTTCTGATTCCCGTGGATGCCGATATTAATCTGGAACACCAAATCGAATATGAAGCTGTAGACGTAGGTCGGGTATTAGCCGCAATGGATGCAGCGCAAAACTTAATGAATATGATCGTACTGGACGCGTGCCGGGATAATCCGTTTAAACGAAGTTTCCGCTCCAGCGCAAAAGGTCTTGCACAAATGGATGCACCCAGTGGAACTTTCATTGCCTATTCAACAGCACCTGGTCAGGTCGCCCAGGATGGCGATGGTCGCAATGGCATTTATACTCAGAATTTATTAAAGCATCTCAATACGCCGGGTTTAACCGTGGAAGAAATGTTTAAACGTGTGCGGGTCGACGTGATGGCAGAAACTGACAATCAACAAGTGCCCTGGGAAAGTTCTTCGTTAGTCGGTGTATTTTATTTTGTTCCCAGTGACCAACTACCTCCAGCCTGGGTACCTCCGGCTTTGATCAAGTATCAACCGAAATCAATAAAACCCCCCTGGTATAAACGCAAGTATGTTTGGGCCATTGTGGCCGCAGTAACGGCTGTTGTTTTATGGAAATGTTCTGGCGGTGGTGATGGTGGCGATGCCGGGCAGGGTGGTGCAGGTGGGGGATGCAGCTGGTAACCACAAAAATTTTGTAAATACGTAACCTGAGTGAAGTTTACATAAATCAGGAAAAATAAAATTATTTTTCAAAAAATGAGAGCCACCGGTTCCATTAATTAAAAAACTATCGAGCATGAGAGGGATTAGTCATGAAATTACCACGCAGTGTTATTACATTAATAACAGCCTTCACAATAAGTTTATTAATTAGCTGCGGTGGCGGCGGTGGAGGTGGAGGTGATGGAGGCGGTCAATTATACCTTGTGGACAACCTGGACGAAGTGCAACAAGTTGCCACTGGCAGTTATGTGGTGCTCGACGGCAGTGATAGTGCAGAAAAAAATGGCAATGAAATACATTATCACTGGGTAGTTATTAATGCGCCTGTTGATATTAACTCAGTCCTGGATGTAACAGAAATAAATACCGTAAATCCGAATTTTACCCCAGATTTAGATGGTACCTATGAATTTAAGCTGGAAATAAGCGCAAACAACAACGGTCAGACCGAGACGAGTGAGCAATCCTTCGAAGTGGTGGCTAGCTCAGGTAATGTAATACCCATGGCCGATGCCGGTCTTAATTTTGAAGCGCGTGCGAATTCAACCATACAACTTAGCGCTAGTTCGAGTTATGACGCGAATGGCGATGAACTTAGCTACCAATGGAGTGTAACTCCACCTGAAGGGAGTTCCTCAGAATTAAGTAACGCCAGTGATGAAAAACCTACGTTGGATGTAGATATAGCTGGAGAGTATAATATTGAACTTGTTGTTAATGATGGTGAAAATAACAGCGCACCTAAAAATCTCATTATTACCGTTATCGAAGGTAACGCAAGACCTATTGCCGTTGCGGGTTATGACATTCATGCTGTAACAGATAATAATGTGGTATTAGATGGCAGCCTAAGTCGTGATGCAGAAAACGATACATTAAGCTATGAATGGTTTTTTGCATCCAAGCCCTCTAGCAGTAATGCCAGCTTAAACAATATCGATACCGTTAGTCCTAACTTTACCCCGGATGTGGAAGGCGCTTATGTCATTAGTTTGCGTGTTAGTGACGGTACAGAGCGAAGTGATAATAATACCACGCGCACTAGTGATATTGATAATGTTTTAGTGATAGTGACTAATGGCGATAATGCACCAGTGGCCAATGCAGGTATAAATCAAAACGTGGTTGCAGGTAGTAAAGTGACTGCAAACGGTTTCAGTAGTTACGATGCCGATGGTAATGTGCTTAATTATACATGGACATTGTTGGCGTTGCCCGATGGCTCAACAGCAAGCTTAGTTGATGCTGATAAGGTTCGTTCTACATTTACTGCCGATGTAGCGGGCGAATATGTTGTGCAACTGGTCGTCAATGATGGCAGCAATGATAGTGTAGCGGATACGGCGACTATTATTGCGACAACGCCTAATCGCAGGCCTGTCGCAACTCTTGGTTCTTATGATCCGGTTGCAACCAATACTGTGGTTCAACTTGATGGCAGCGGCGTCAGCGATGAAGATGGGAATGATTTAACCTACAGCTGGAACCTAAGTAAACCCGATGGCAGTTCAGCAGAGTTATCTGCAACAGATGAGGTAAACCCGACTTTTACGCCGGATGTGGCTGGTGATTACTTGGTGTCATTGACGGTAAACGATGGTACAGAAGATAGCGAAACGGTTTCAGTTAATATAACTGCCTTTGTGACTAACCAGGCACCTATTGCCAATGCAGGATCAAATCAACCTGGTATATTATTGGGTGAAACGGTTACTCTTAATGGCAGTGAAAGTGTTGACAATGATCAAGATGAAATATCTTATAAATGGTCTTTCATCTCCTCACCAGAAGGTGCTAATCCAGAGTTTTCTGATTCGACTTTAGTTAATCCAACATTTGTTCCTACACTCATCGGTTCGTATGAAATGGTACTTGTTGTCAATGATAGTAAGGCAAATAGTGAACCAGCTTATGTTCAAGTTACTGTTGCATCTCCAGGCGAAGGTCAATCACCTAATATTGAGTTTGTAGATTCCCTGGAAAAAGGATTAGTGGCTTATTATCCATTTAATGGCGATGCTAATGATGAAAGTGGCAATGGTAATGATGGGGTTGTGAATGGTAGTGCAAATGTTGAAAATAATGTCCTAGAAATTGGCAATAATGATCAAGATTATTTAACTATACCGTTTACCTTACTAAATGGCTTAGACACATTTTCCGTTTCGGCTTTAATAAAAATATCTAGCTTTAATACATCAAATACTTTAGTCAGTGGAGCACGTTCAGATCAATTTGATGCATTAGTGATTTTTTACGGATCTGACCGATGGAATATTATTCTAAATAACACTGTAAAGAGTTTTCCAGTAGATAATACTATTAAAGTAGGCTCCTGGCATCATGTGTTGCTGACAAGAAAGGTAAATGTTGCAGAATTATATATCGATGGAAAATTCATTGGGAAATTAAACAACCTGGCAACGGATGCAGTGTTGATAGAAGAAAATGGGTTATTGATAGGGCAAGAGCAAGATGCATTAGGTGGAACATTTGACGCAACACAGTCTTGGAATGGAGAAATTGATAATTTCTCCATTTACAATCGCATGCTTACAAAACTCGATGCAGAGGAACTGAATGTGGGAAAAAAAGCCAGTTATTCTACAGAAGATGAAGTGACATTTTGTGTTAACGTGACCGATGTGGAAGACGTAATACTTACTGGTGAAAGTATTGAATGGTTCTCTGATCTTGATGGTGATTTAGGAACCGGCGAATGTATAACAATTAAACTCTCAGCAGGTGACCATGTTATATCGGTTACGGCCACTGATAGTAATAGTAACCCAACAATCAAAACGAATAATATTCATATTAATGCTATTCCTGAAGTCACAATTACAAGTCCTGCAAATAAAGCCGAATTTGATACAGGAGCGATTATCGATTTTCAAGGTATGGCAACTGATGCGGAAGACGGTGACCTATCAGGTGAAACGTTGGTTTGGTCATCGAGTATAGAGGGAGTTCTAGAACAAGTAGGTGAATCAATCACAGCCACACTTTCAGATGGCCGGCATGTTATCACTTTAACTGCTACTGATAGTGATGGCGCGCAAAGTAGTGATTCGACCGTCGTATGTATACCACTATGTGAAATATTCATTGATGACTTTGAAGCCTACACTGCAGACGACTGGGGAGACTGGTACTCCGATAACGCTATTTGGGAACTTGGATTGCCGACAACCGGACCCGCGGAATGTTATAGCGGTGAAAGATGTATGGCGACAATGTTAGATGCGAATTATCCCTATGGTCCAGACAGCCGATTAATTTCACCCATTATTACTTTGCCTGAGGTGGTGGTTGCTGAGAAACTCCTTTTGCGATATCGCCATCGTTTTAGTTACTCCGGTTCTGATTATGCGGAGGTTCAGCTCCGTGTATTTGAAAGTGATGCCTGGGGCGCATGGGTACCACTGAAAAGAAGCACGTCTTACAACCAAGTATGGCATCATGACCGAATTGATCTAACCGACTATGCAGGCAAAAAGATTCAAATCGGATTTTTACACGTAGATGGTACGGAAAGATGCTGTTTTGACAATAGAAATGTTCATGCAGAATCGAGTGGTTGGTATATCGATGACGTGGAAATTGTCACTCAGGAAATTCCAGTTCTTGCTGACTTTACCGATTTTGAAGGCTTTAGTGAAGGCAATTGGAATGGTTGGTATAGCTCAAATGGTATTTGGGAGCTTGGATTGCCAACAACTGGACCCGCAGAATGTTATAGCGGTGAAAAATGTATGGCGACAATGTCAGATGCGAATTATCCCTATGGTCCGGACAGTCGATTAATTTCACCCATTGTGACTTTGCCTGAGGTGGTGGTTGCTGAGGAACTTCTTTTGCGATATCGCCATCGTTTTAGTTACTCCGGTTCTGATTATGCAGAGGTACAGCTCCGTGTATTTGAAAGTGATGCCTGGGGCGCATGGATACCACTGAAAAAAAACACGTCTTACAATCAAGTATGGCATCATGGCCGAATTGATCTAACCGACTATGCAGGCAAAAAGATTCAAATCGGATTTTTACACGTAGATAGTACGGAAAGATGCTGTTTTGACAATAGAAATGTTCATGCAGAGTCGAGTGGTTGGTATGTCGATGACGTGGAAATTGTCACTCAGGAGATTCCAGTTCTTGCTGACTTTACCGATTTTGAAGGCTTTAGTGAAGGCAGTTGGAATGGTTGGTATAGCTCAAATGGTATTTGGGAGCTTGGATTGCCAACAACTGGACCCGTAGAATGTTATAGCGGTGAAAAATGTATGGCGACAATGTTAGATGTGAATTATCCCTATGGTCCGGACAGTCGATTAATTTCACCCATTGTGACTTTGCCTGAGGTGGTGGTTGCTGAGGAACTCCTTTTGCGATATCGCCATCGTTTTAGCTACTCCGGTTCTGATTATGCGGAGATACAGCTCCGTGTATTTGAAAGTGATGCCTGGGGCGCATGGGTACCACTGAAAAGAAACACGTCTTTCAACCAAGTATGGCATCATGACCGAATTGATCTAACCGACTATGCAGGCAAAAAGATTCAAATCGGATTTTTACACGTAGATGGTACGGAAAGATGCTGTTTTGACAATAGAAATGTTCATGCAGAGTCGAGTGGTTGGTATGTCGATGATGTTGAGATTGCTGTTCAATAGATTGACTGAATAAAAATCAATGAACAATTATCTCTAGTTTATTTTAGAAAAAAGAGATCAATATTAAGCAGATAAATGTGATTTGACATGTAGGATGCATTATATGCACACTTGACCACTATAGCTGTATTGCAAAAGTTTTGGGTGTGTCTTTTTTGATAGGGGTTTTCAATATGGTTTTCTCAAAACGTTTACTTTTAATTCTTCTTGGATTTTTATCTATCCTGATCGTTCTTACGTTAAGTGCTTGTGGTGGCGGAAGTGAGGGAAGCGGAGATTGCGATATGGTCGCAAATCCAGACGGCCCTGCTTATTTTAAGGTCAAGAATAATCTGAATAGTGGCCTAGAGTGGTTTTTTCAGACCAGCTACGCATTTGGCGCAGATATGAAGCCGGGTGAATGTACAAACATGGGAGTGGCAGCGAGCCAATATACTGTTCAATTGCAGCAATGCAATATCGGTGATGCTGATTGCACATCGAACTTAGGCTCATCTCGGTCAGTTGTATTCTCGGTTGCTCAAGGCGAGACTTATACTTTGACTGTGGACGGCAGTTTTTTTAAATGACAGCAAGGCAATAGTAATGTGGGGAGGAAATCCTAAATTTCACATGTTAAAAAGTGATGCCAGCACCATATTAATAACTCAAGTTTCGGAGTTCAAACTATTTCTCGTAGTCAGCGCTCGTAGTGGCAAGGCCTTATCGAGAGTGTTGGCAGCATGGATGCTGCCGTCAAGCCTACACGGACGTATTCACGGCGTCACTCGGTAAGGTTTTGCCGCTACGGGTGCTGGAAGGTGGCACACTTGCAGTTTTGAACTCCGAAACTTGAGTTAATAAATACACCATTATCTGCCAATGCCAGATTATCGACGAATATGGGTGCCAGGTGGCACCTATTTTTCCACAGTTAACTTGTTGCAACGCAAGCAAAACGAATAGAGTGGTAGACTGGTCATATTCAACATTTCATCGATTGGTGGAGCAGGGTGTTTACGATAAAAATTGGGCTGGGAGTTCAGAGACTGGCAAATTGGCGTATGAAGACTAGCATTCATGGTGCAATACGCGATGCTATTGCACCCTACACCCCTGAGTTTCGATAGCTAATTATTTTGGAAGCCAGTTTTCTACACGCAATCCATTGATCATTCGGAATTCCGCTTCATTGGCTGTTACCACTATCATATCTAATGCCATTGCATGGGCGGCAATTAACATATCATTGGGGCCAATGGGTGTGCCTGACTTTTCAAGTTGGGTACGTAATTCCGCGTATTGCTTGTCGGCAGGCTTTTCAAAATCTAGAATAGATAAGACAGCAAGAATTGCCTCGACTTGTAAAGTTAATCGAGTTGAGTTTTTCTTCCTTGCGCCAAAACGCAGTTCAGCTGCTACAAGAATACTCGTACAAACGTTGCTTTCTCCAACGCTTTGGATTTTTTTAGTGATCCTTCCAGTAGGATTTCTGACAAGATCCGATAAAATGTTCGTATCCAACAAATAACTTTTTTGCGCCACTATAAATCCACGTTATCAAGTGGTGGTAGGTTTTCATCAACATCTGGAAACTCTTCGTTAATTGGTTCTAGCGTACTTAGCAATGCTAGTAAACCACCTTTTTTAATGGGTTCGATAATAAGTTTGTCTCCTTCTTTGCGTAGGATAACTTCATCGGAATCAATTTCAAATTCTCGTGGTATACGCAACGCTTGATTTCTTCCGTTGCGAAACAGCCGAACATGACGATCTGCGTTCAACTTCAGCCCTCCTTTAGTTTAGGCATATGCCAAAGCATAGGCCTGGGTAGGTGAAATGTCAAGAATTTGGTTGTAATGAGATAATGTCAAAATATTCATCATGTTAGCTAAGCATTAACAATATGTTCAGATAAAAAAGTCGCAACTGTATAAGTTAATGACTATGACCCCTTCATTAAATTTTCAACCGTAGAGTGCAATAGCTTCGCATAATGCACCATACTAATAAATACACCATTATCGACCGATGCCAGATTACCAACGATTATGGGTGCCAAGTGGCACTTATTTTTTCACCGTTAACTTGTTGCAACGCAAGCAAAACGATTTGCTCATTCAAAATATTAATATCTTGCGTGAAGTTGTGGCTCGTGTTCGAGAATCTCATCCCTTTAGAATATATGGGTGGGTGGTGTTGCCGGATCATATTCATTGCATTATAAGTTTGCCCAAAGACGATTGTGACTTTGCATTACGCTGGCGTTTGATAAAAAGTGGCTTTTCAAAAGCAATTCCTGATATTGAATGGAGATCAATATCAAGAAAGAAACGAGGTGAACGCGGTATATGGCAAAGGCGGTATTGGGAGCATTTAATTCGAGATGATGAAGACTTCGCAGCCCATATGGATTATATTCATATCAATCCGGTAAAACATGGATTGGTAGATAGAGTGGCAGACTGGCCATATTCAACTTTTCATCGATTGGTGGAGCAGGGTGTTTATGATAAAAATTGGGCCGGGAGTTCAAAGACTGGCAAATTGGCGTATGAAGACTAGCATTCATGGTGCAATACGCGATGCTATTGCACCCTACGGCCTGCGACCCCTGGATAAACTTTAGTTATGCCGCAAGCGGTTTTACCTCGTTAATGCTATCACCTAATTGGTCTTCCGCCATTTCCAGGTAATATCGAGCTTGCAGATTTAGCCAAAATTCTGCTGTCGTGCCGAAGTAGCGGCTAAAGCGTAACGCTGTATCGGCAGTAATAGACGCCTGCCCTTGATGATCTCGCTAATGCGAGTAGCTGGAGTATGAATATCCTTTGCCACACGGTATGCGGTAATCCCCAGCGGCTCAATAAATTCCTTTTTTAGGATCTCTCCCGGGTGGATGGGAGAAAGCTTTTTTTGTTTAGCCATAATATTCTCCTTGGATCATGTTTTTTTTACTTGAATTAATCTAATGATAGTCGGTGACTTCCACCTGGTAGGCATGTCCGGATTTCCACACAAAACAGATTCGCCACTGATCATTAATGCGAATGGAATGCTGTCCTGCTCGGTTCCCCGGTTCATTGCTTTAATATTTGCGGTTTTGCAGGACACCCACCCAACTCTCTCCTATAATTCGACGGTTATTCAATTACTTAGATTGTTTAACGGCAAACATTTTAATGGATGTCCCATAAATTTTCTTGAAATAAAATATTTTTCTAATGAATGAAATTATAAAAATTGATGTGATTTGATGTTCAATTTGAAGACACGGTTCAATTGAATGTAGGTTGTGAAATACTTTGTAAAATAGCATAAATTTTTTCAAAAAAATGATTTCACTGTTTCTATTCAATATTAGCTCGGCAGTGTTTTACCCTGACCAGAAAAAGTATGAATTAACTATTGGGAGTGAACGACATGAAAAAAGAAATTATTGTGCTTATGTTCTTATCATTCATATCCATGCAATCCAAAGCAGAATTTTCAATTGGCTTAGGACTTGGCGTACCCTATGGTGTTCTGGGGACGAATCTAAATTACTCTATTAATGAAAAAATTGATGTATCGGTTGGCATAGGATCAACTATCGTTGCAGGCATGGGAACAAGTATCGGAGCACGGTTTTACCCGATGGGATCAGAGTCTGGATTGAGATTTTCTTTATTCCATGGCACTAATGCTATCTTGGAGGAACCAAGCTGTGCTGTTTGTGATGATTTTGAGTCCTATAAGGGATGGAATGTTGGTGTTGGTTGGGATTGGAGTAGATACGATGGTGGCTGGGATCTCGATGTTATATATATAATGACATCAAAGGCTTTTGATAGAGCAGATGAACTTGAAAAAAATGGCAACAAAGTAAGTGGTAGTACAGAACCGGGCGTAAGATTTTCAGTGGGTTACCACTGGGCGTCATTTTAGTTATGGAGTGCTTTGATTATTATTTGCCAAGTGTAAACTTTAATCAATAGCATCGAGTTTGGAAATAAAACATTGGGTTTGATCGTGGGTATTTTACACAAGTCCCTATGAATTCAGAGTACTAAAAGTTAGATATTTCGCGCTAAATAGAAATTCAGTATACAATTGTGGTGTTTAAACAATTGATTACTGGATTTCATTTGTGTTATTAAATATTAGTCGTCAACGCATAAACGCGATGGTGGATCCAATCATAAAGTACCAAACTTGTCGCTTTTGCAAGAAATACTGTAACGACCAGTATTTTAACTATCAGTGTACGTTACCAGTACATGCCTATTCTGCCCCTAAACGACAATCCCTACTTTGTGAATGGGGTAATGCCAGTTATGGTTGGATGCTGGATGATTTAACCAAAACCTCACGACTTGAAAAATTCGCAGGCGAAACAGAAAAGCAGTTAGGTAATTATTTTTTTACAATCGCCAATTCCTTAGCTTTTTATGAGCGTTGGAAAAATTGGCGTTTTGGACGTCGTAAGAACGTGCCTCTATATATTCAATCACTGTCACCAGACGCAAGTAAGGTGTTTTTCTGTTTATGCAATCGGGAACAGATACCGATTATTGCGCAAAAAATGAATAAGACAGAGGTTTATATCACTAATATCGTAGATAAAATATTGAATACATTAACGAAAAAGGGCAAGCTGAGTTTACTTCAACATCCTTCAGAAGTCCTGTTAAGTAGTATTCACGGCAATAGTGACGATAGTGAGCCGGTTCAAGCAGATTTACCATTCATCAAAAATGAGCCATCAAACCAAGCATTTCGATTGGAAATACAGCAAGTTTTTGCCAAGCTGGATGCAACAGAAAAATTTGTCGTTGAAAGCATGGTCATTGATGATTGTACCGCCAAGCAAGTCCTGGAAGCACTAAAATCATCAAATATAAGTTTAAAGCCGAATTTGGCAGCGAAAGATATGAACCAACAACATGTTTTTTATTTTCTGCGGAAAACGCTTAACAAATTGAAAGTAAAAGTAATGAATAGTTGAGTATATCGATAATGATTATTTTTTCAAAAACTCACTGTTTTAGTGTCAATATTTAAAACAACAATAACAGGGTTTGGTCAAGGGGATAGCCGTGACAGATAAGCAGCATCCAGAGCTTGGAGTATTACTCGAATATAGTCGAGAATCAACGAAAGCTGAATTTTCTGCTGTGAGAATTCATATTATCGACTGCGATGAGTGCAAGCAGCAATTAGATCAAATCCAAGTTCTAAAAACTCTCACCTTATCTGCAAATCCTGAGCGAGATAGGCATGCTGAGGGTTTAACGACTGAAGAGATTGCAGCTTATGTTGATGGCGAGCTGAATGAAGATGAAGCCAATAATATAGCAAAGTTAATTCAATCGGATCAACAAGTAAAAGCAGCCACGTTGCATTATGCTTTGCATAGTCAAAGAATGCGAGATTCAGGAGTTTTTCCAGCAACAGAAACTTCAATTGAACATGAAAATAAAAAAGACCTAGAAAAAATTAGCTTATTTGAGAATATAAAGCAATTGATTAATTGGCAAATGCCTGCATGGATAACAGTTCCGGTGATGGTCATATTGCTCGTTACGGTTGTTCTACAAAATCAACAGCCAGAAATACCGCAAGTGATTATTGCGTCATATCAGGATGAAGCGGTTATTGTATACAAGGATATAAGTTCAACCGCACCTGGCATTGGTTTTTTCTCTGAATCCCGCACTCGTAAAAAACCATTTGGAGGAATTAATGTTAGCTGGGAAGAGAATGATAAACTTGAAATTAGTTGGCAAGCTATTTCTCTCGCAGAACAATATACACTAACGCTTTTCAATGTATTGCCCTCTGGATTAACAGAAATCGTTACAAAAAACACTGCTCAGACATTTGTTCACTTTGATAATCTACACTTGGAGAGCAATAAACGCTATCAGTGGTTGATTAGTGGAGTTACGAAGGACAATAAAACATTTGAGATGCAAGGTGGATTTGTTGTGAAAAAAGTTGTTCTCGGCTTTAATGAGTGAGCTTTTTGTAAAAGATAAAACATGCTCTGCTCGTCAGCAAGATAGAAAAGCTGACAAAAGCCAAGGGCGAGAGAATATAAGTGTTATTTATGAAGTTGCCAAAAGCCTATCAATAGTTGGCAACTCTTGTGAGTTCGATAGGTTCGCCCAATGGCCAAATGATAAATCCATTCCTTGTGCAAGTGTCTGCGCACCTTGACTTTTATGAGTTGATGAAAACAGTGTTTCATAATGACGCATAACACAGTAATATATCAATATTATAATTTTAGCGGTTGGTTTGGGTGAAAAATATGCAAATACGGGTGGCTTTACTGGAGGATGATCCAGATCAAGCGCAATTGGTGAAGTCGTGGCTGAAAGAGTACGGTTATTTTTGTCACCATTTTCCAAACTCAGATAAATTATTAAAGAGTATTGTTAATGATAGTTATGACTTGTTTATCATTGACTGGGAGTTACCCGATATCAACGGCAATATCGTTGTTAAGCGGCTCAGGACGGAGTACAACATTACAACGCCCATTATTTTTAGCACAAGCCGTGATAGTGAAGCTGATATTGTTGAAGGCCTGGAAGTGGGTGCCGATGATTATCTTATGAAGCCCTTGCGTAAGTATGAATTGAAAGCCCGTATCAGTGCGTTATTACGTCGAGTTGAACAGCAGGATCCAGACGAGAAAATTTCGGTATACCCGCCTTACACCTTTAATAAAGACAATTTCACTGTCGAATTGAATGGCGACACTATTTCACTGACAGGCAAAGAGTTTCAGGTTGCGTTATTTCTGTTTAGTAACTCAGGTACGGTATTAAGCCGCGGTCATATTTTGGAGCGAGTATGGGGGCAGCGCTCTGATTTGAATACCCGTACGGTAGATACTCATGTGAGCACAATTCGTCAAAAACTAAAAATTCGACCGAATACAGGCTGGAAGCTGTCATCAATTTACCGACATGGTTAT
>CALZHW010000098.1 GCA_945787125.1 uncultured Ectothiorhodospiraceae bacterium | reverse complement strand
TATCGGATAGTATTTCGACAGGCTTCGCGTAGTCATCCGCAATTGCATCATCCACCACACGCCGGGTAATAAGATCAATCCGGGCAATATCTGGATGGCGCGCTAATGCTTGTGCAAGCTCTAGTACGTATAGCGTCTGTCCACCTGTATCCGCATCACGACCCAGTTCCAGATTGCTGCCACGTATCAAACCGTGAACACTCAGCAGTGCGATATACAATTGGCCTGTTTGTTCCCTCATAAATGCATTTTTCCTTAAAATCTAGAAAAAGCAAATTCGCTTTCTACGCTTCGCTGTTGGCGAAAATTAGCGCTTTTGCCCATCTAACCGACAAAAGTAAATAATTAATGTTGAATGCACATTATGTCATTGAAACGTATTAATTACACCCCCGGTAACAGGAAAATAATCTTTGAGATTTTAGCCGTAAGACTCATGTTTGTGTTTCATTGACTTAAACTTGAGACATTGTTGACCAACAATTCCATTCTCTAAGAATTCAAACTAATTCGAGGAAATAGTATTTTTGCAAATAGCGGAGCTTCGTCATAACGAATGAGAAGCTCCAACCATACACCATCTTAATTATAATTTTTAAATATAACTACCCGTATGCGACGATTCTTGGCCCGCCCTTCGACTGTATCGTTACTCGCCACCGGTCTATTATCAGCATACCCAGCAATGGAGAGATTATTACGCGGCACTTTCAGAGCAAAGATCATATATCTGGCAACTGAAGCAGCGCGAGCAGCGGATAACTCCCAATTAGAAAAGTAACTTGGTTTTAGTTTAGAATGAACAGGCATATTATCTGTATGACCTTCAATTCTCATATGATAACCAGGATATTTATTGAACGCGGCGGCAATGTCTCTGACAATCATTTTACCTTCCTTATTTAACTCCACCTGGCCCGATTTAAAAAGAACATTGTGCTCCATTTCGACAATAGTCAGATCTTTTAATTTCTTCACGACCGCTTGATTTTCTTCAAGCGCCTTGTCTAAATCTTTCCGCATGGCAGCCATTTCCGCTTGAGAATGTGACTGCTCTTTTTCAGATGTTGCTGACGCGGCTCGGAGTTTATCAGCATAATCCTGCCGTGTTTGTTCTTCCTGTTGAATGCGCTGTTTCAATTCTTCGTTTTCCTGTTTAATACCAGCAGTTGAGCAACCACTAACAACAACGATAACTGTAAGAAAAACGGAAAAGCACCTTAATTTGTTGTAACACATATTTTCTTCCTCATTAAAAGATAATTTTATTTCCAGGATTTGGTTGGTTAATTTTACTGATAGACCTTAACAACTCTCAGAAAGACACAAAAATCTACTCAATAATTAAATGCCTCTTCAGAAATTATTACCTCAAGAATCTACACATTTAGGGTCTGTAAAAGCTCAATCCCATCCTTATCTTTTTGACCAAATACACTACGCAGATGCAAATCCCGCTGAGGAAAGGGGACTTCAATCTCGTACTTCCTGAGTTTGGTGTCTATCTCCCACAGGTAAGCAGCTTGTACCGCTCCTGGTCGTTTGACAGCTTCTGGCTTTAACCAAACGACCAGTTCAAAATTAAGGCTGCTATCGCCAAACTGTACGAACCAGACTTGCGGTTGCCGATTTTTACTGTTAATTAATGTCCATTTAACTTCTTCGGCCGCTTCTAGCACCGCTTTTTTAACCATCTCTTTATCAGTGCCATAAGCTACGCCAAATGGCACACGAATACGACGCTGAGTATCGCGCAAGGTCCAGTTAGTTACCTGATTGTTAACAAGTTCAGAATTAGGCACCAAGATATCAACATTGTCATTGGTGGTTATCAAAGTGCTGCGCATATTAATCTCTCTAACTTCACCATACAATCCTGACGGTAATTCGACAAAGTCCCCTACTTTAAGGCTACGTTCAAAAAGAATAATCAAACCTGCAACAAAATTACTGATGATGGTTTGCAAACCAAAACCGATACCCACACCGAGTGCGCTGGCAAATAAAGCAAATTTGGTGAAATCAATACCAATAGATGACAAACCGACAATAATGCCGACCACCATGATAATGTAGTGAATCACTCTTCCTAGTGTATAAAACGCACTGGAACTCGCTCCTTCTTTACGTTGACCCAGTTTGTCCAACCCGCGTCGAATAATTTTTGATATCAATAAAGCGATAGAAACGATGAACAGTACGCTTAACAAACCTAGTGTAGTAACGGGTGCTTCATTGATTTCAAATAACGTTGCGTTGATCAGTACACTAATTTGCGCCCAACTTTGTTCAATGCTGGATTCCGTAATAATTAGCCACCTTTTAAACCAACCAACATCATCTTTTAATTTTGCCTGAAGCAGTTGTGCTAAAAACTCTCCAATGTCCTGTTCCAGCTCAAGATCTCTCAGCCAGCGATCATTTTCATCTGC
This sequence comes from uncultured Ectothiorhodospiraceae bacterium, assembly GCA_945787125.1. Classification (GTDB taxonomy): domain Bacteria; phylum Pseudomonadota; class Gammaproteobacteria; order S012-40; family S012-40; genus CALZHW01. The sequence goes on along the minus strand of CALZHW010000098.1, from coordinate 11,756 downwards.
CTGTTTGAGTAAACGTTTATACGCTTCACTCAACGCAACATCTGTTTGGTCACTATTAATGTTTTGTGCCGAAATGAATTTTCGGGTTTGCTCGGTTAATGATCGCCACGATTGTTGTTGTTCACTGATAAGCAGTTTAAATTCCATGAACTGTTTTAATACATCAGTCAAAGAGTCAGGGCCTTGTTGACCCGGCGCCTGAGCTGTAAGCTCCTGCTCTAATGCGAGAATTGTTCGATATCGCATTTCTGTTAGCTCTTGCATACCGATTTGTATATCTGAACCCGCAGCTTGTAGTAATAGGAATTTTATATTGGCTGAACCCAATGGTGTGTCAGGCGACTGATCATTGACCGATACCCCAGTTTGCTTACGAATAGCGTTTGTCTTGGTTTTAGCTTTGGATTGTTGTTTTAGCCATTTTTTTTCATCGTCTGATGCCACTAAACGTTGATGAATAATACCGAGTTCATCATTTAAATGTTGAGCCTGAAGCTTGGCATTTTTTAATTTTAGTTCACGTCTTTTAGTTTGTAGAGACGCTAGCTCAACGCTCACACGACTGGACATCAGTGCCAACCCCTGAGATAACCTCTGAGCGTCAGTCATTTCCAACTTCAGGTAATCATTACGACGCTGCGACTGTCGTTTCCGCTCCAGCGAGAGTTGCGCTTTTTGCCACGCAAGATCCCCTTCTTCCAAATCAAGCTCACGTTTAAGTTTACGCCACAATACAAAACGCTCCAGAGCCTGGTTAACGGTGTATTTTTCTGAAGTGGAAGATAACGACGGTGCCTCGCTGAGAGCACTGCTAAGCAAAGTTAGATATTGTTGTAAACCCTCGGTAGTTTTTTTTACCAGCGGTGCGAGGGTTACAAGTTGCTCCGCGTCCAGGCCTTTAATCGATTGATCTAAACGAGTGCGAGTTTTTTCTACCCGCGCAAGCAATGCATCTTTGTTAATTGCCTCCGCAGGCTCGAAGTAAGTCCACCAATTTGTTTCTAGCGCCAACGGGTCAGGAGCAGCTGGCATATTATCTTCTGCTTGAAGAGCAACACTAAACAGAAGCAAAGCATATAAACACCATTTCATCATCATAACCATCTCATTTTCCTAAATCCCAATAAAAGTATCGTCGCAATAGTTGCCATGACACCTAACAATATAAAATATCCCGATGGTGAATGCAGCTCTGGCATGTTTTCGAAATTCATTCCATAAATTCCCGCCAGAAAACTCAAGGGAACGAAGACGGCCATGACAATAGTTAGAACTTTCATGATTTGGTTTAAACGATGCGAAGCGACGGAAATATAGCCATCAATCAAATCGGATGCGGTTTCATAATAGAGTCGAGACAAGCTATGAATCCTCTCCTGCTGCTCCCAGACATCAATCACTTCATGGTAGCGTTCATCATCTTTGAAAGATGAGAATGGCTTGTCCTTGAGTTCCTTGAATAATTGCTCATGATATGTGGCAAAACGACTCAGTCTCTTGAGGTCACTTTTATAACTAATCAATTCTGACAACATAGTGTCATTAGGTTCGTCGAGCATTAAATCTTCCAACTCTTCCAGTCGGGGTTCCAATGCTAGAAGAATAGATAAATAGCGATCTGCTACCAGGCGACATACCAGTAATGCCAGCCACGACACACCTTTGAAGTTTTCCGGTTTTTGTTTAGCGAGCCTCTCTTCAAGTCGATCTATGCTCATCGACGGTCCTGTGTGTCGCGTCACTAAAAAGCGGTCACCCACAAAAAGAGCAAGTTGTATGGTTTTAAAATCAATATTTACTGAATCTGCTGACAGGCCGCGCAATAAAATAAAGGTATAATCTTCGAAAGCTTCAATCTTGGGTGGATGGCGGTCACGCTGGGCATCTTGTATGGCCAGCGGGTGCAGGCCGATTTTTGTTTCTAAAAACCCTGACTCTTCTTTTTTATCGTTATTACATAAGTCGATCCAAATTATCGCTGTGGGCTCATCACGCCACACATCAACAAGCTCACTGCCACCGGTTGTTAGCGTGCCGGACAAATAAAGCCAGGTTTTTGTCATCACAATTTAGTCCCTTAATTTTTCATATGAACAGTATGAAGTTCTCTCATGGATCATTATAGAGACCACCTTTGAATGTTAAAAGTCACATGTAACTTATTGTTGAATGCTAAAGTCTTTTTACTAAACCAATAAATGTAAACAAAAAAACAGGAACAACCATGGAAAACATTAGTATAAATCTGGTCGCTATTATCGTATTACTTGCTGTCAATGGTTTTTTTGTCGCCGCAGAATTTGCGCTAGTCAAAGCAAGGGGGTTTCGTATTGAATCACTTGCAAATGAAGGCAGTGCTACGGCGAGGCTAACCTTGCGTATCCAGCAGAATCTTGAAGCCTATCTGGCCGCCTGCCAACTCGGTATCACCATGGCGTCACTGGGATTAGGCTGGGTCGGCGAACCAGCAGTTGCCGCGCTGCTTGAACCTCTGTTTCACAGCCTGGGTGTACCTGATGCAATTTTACACACTGCAGCCTTCATTATTGGCTTTCTCATTTTTGCTTCGCTGCATATTGTAGTAGGAGAACAGGTGCCGAAAACCCTTGCCATACGTAAAGCTGAACCGGTTGCACTCTGGGTTGCATATCCGTTACATGTTTCCTACTTAATTGTATACCCCCTCAATTGGTTACTTAATGCAACAACCCGCACTATTCTTTCACTGTTTAAAGTTGCAGAAGCGACCCATGCTGATGTTTATAGTAACGATGAATTAAAAGGGTTGGTCGCCACCTCTGAAGAACATGGCAAACTGACAACCGATAAAGCTGAAATGTTGAGGAATATGTTCGAGTTTGATCAACGCCATGTTGGCCGCGTTATGATCCCGTTAGCTTCTCTAAATATACTGGATGTCAATGCTGATGCTGACGAAAACTTGGCTATTATCCGCGATACCGGCCACTCTCGCTTTCCACTGATAAACAGAGAAAATAATGAAGAGATTATTGGTATTGTACTCGCTAAAGATCTCTATGCCGCCATGCTAAGCAATGAAAGCGAACCCTGGGCAGATATCCGCAAATACTGCCGTGAACCTTTGATCGTTCCCGAAGCACAGAAAATTTCCGGACTATTTGATATTATGCGTAGTGAACGCGCTCACATGGCATTAGTGGTGGGTGAATATGGTGAATTGGTAGGCGTTGTTACCCTTGAGGATTTGCTTGAGGAAATTGTTGGCGACATTGAAGATGAAACTGACTCGATCTCACCGAGCTATACAATTCAACAGCTAGATGAAGGCCGCTGGGAGGCTGATGGATTAGTCTCGCTATCCGATGCCCAACGCACTATAGGCCTTGTCGTTCCTGATGAACTGGATGCCAATACTCTATCAGGACTATGTATAACAGTCATCGGAAAAATGCCTTCGGTAGGCGATGCTATGACTGTATATGGCTATCATTTCACAATACAAGGTATGGAGCATCACCGGGTGAGCAAAGTTCTTATTCAAAAATTAGACTTACCAGTGAAGCAAAAAGAAGAGGAAAAAAAATCCGCTACCGAGCAATTGCCCTTATTAATCAACGAAAAATAGAATACTACCATGACAGCTACTTCAAATAACGTCGAGGAAACCGCCGAACCACATCTGATTGATCGCATAATTGGCCATCTTAGTGCCGACGAAGATGCTCAAGTCACTACCCATCTTGAGTTATTGCACACCGCCGAAATTGCCTGTTTGCTGGAATCGCTGCCACCCGAGTTACGGCAGCACATGTGGAAGCTGCTTCCTCAAGGTCTTGAGGGTGAGACACTAACCTACCTTGGCGAAGAAGTACGGGGCAGTATCATTGGTGAAATGAATCAGGCCGAGGTGATTGCTGCGACTGAAACCATGGACGTGGAAGATCTCGCCGTAGTCATGGACGAGCTGCCCGAACACTTTAGTGAAGCAGTGTTGAAATCTCTGGACGAAGATCGTCGCCACCGTCTGGAAGCCTCACTTTCTTTCGCTGAAGGAACTGCCGGACGGCTAATGAGCACGGACGTCATCAGTGTGCGGAAAAATGTCACTCTAGCCGTTGTTCTTCGTTACTTACGGCGCCTGAAACCACTGCCACCTCATACAGACGCGCTGATGGTGACCGATGAAAACGGTATCTACCTCGGCAAATTGAACATTATCGATATGGTAACCGAGGATGCTGATACTCAGGTAGGCAATATAATGCAGGAGGCAACTGACTCAGTGCGAGCCGATGCCAGTGAACATGATATAGCGATGTTGTTCGAACGGCGAGATCTGATTTCTGTCGCAGTGACAGGAGAGCAAGGTGATTTGCTGGGACGAATCACAGTCGATGATGCCGTAGATATTATAATGGCAGAAGCTGACAAAGCCTTACTGGCCAGCGCAGGCCTAGAACAAGAAGAGGATCTTTTCGCGCCAATTATACCCAGTGCTAAACGTCGTGCAATCTGGTTGGGCATTAATCTAATTACGGTCTTCATGGCAGCCTGGGTTATTGGTCGCTTTGAAGAAGCGCTAGATAAGATCGTCGCTCTCGCGGTATTGTTACCAGTTGTCGCCAGCATGGGCGGGATCGCGGGTAGCCAAACCTTGACACTCACTATTCGCGGCCTAGCACTAGGGCAGGTGAGCAGTGCAAACTTGCGGTGGTTAGGGAATAAAGAACTAGCAGTTGGTTTACTAAATGGTATTGCCTGGTCCCTGGTCGTGGCGTTGGTCACTTTTTTCTGGTTTGAAAATATAGGGATTGCCCTGATTATCGCAGCAGCCATGGTTCTAAATCTGGTTGCAGCATCACTTTCCGGGGTGTTAATCCCAGTGATACTGGCTCGCATGAATATCGATCCGGCGCTTTCCGGAGCGGTAGTATTGACAACTGTTACAGATGTCGTGGGATTTTTAAGTTTTCTCGGCCTGGCTACGATTTTCCTTTTATGAATAACCGCAGATGTGGTCTATTCATATTCCCGCAGCTCGTCCAGATCAACTTTATATTCAAACAAACGCAGTGCCTCTTTAATCAATGGCGTCTTGGCACTGCGCACAGGATACACCGCATAAGCAATACGTTCTATCGTTTGTGCGCCTTCTACAAGATGCAATTGGCCGGTGGCAATGTCATCCGCCACCATCCGCGCAGGCAGGTAAGCACTACCGCCTATCTTCAACAAATGATTCAAAGCGATCGTCGCCTGACCGACCCTAACATGAGGCTCAGGCGCATCAGGAAAAATCCGCCGATGCTCTACAGCATGCGCCAACCCCCAATCGACCATCAAATAATTCTGCCCCAACGCTTCTTCAACACTCTGCCCGACCTCACTCGACACCAATACCAGTTGTACCAACGCAACTTTGCGAACATGCAACACGTCAAGCTGAGCGGGCTCCAGCATAAACGTAACATCCAACAGACCATCCAGCAATCGTCGTGTCAAAAAATCCGGAGAGTGACATTCAGCAATGATCGCTACCTCAGGCAACTGTCGACGCAAGCTTACAAACCACTCCTGCAGGGCCACATCCCACAGCCGCACACTACCACCGATCGCCAACTGTTGAGCAGCCCCGCCCACGGATACATCCTGGCGCGCTTTGCGCCACCCCGAAATCAGCAAATCCGCATAGCGCAGCAAACGATGCCCCTCAGGCGTCAGTTGGATATCGCGCTTCAAGCGATCAAATAGCTTCACTCCCAAAATCGATTCCAATTGTTTTATACGGGCACTCACCGCTGCCTGAGTCAGATATAGAGCCTCTGCAGCTTCACCAAAGTGGCGAGTACGGTTCACTTCTAAAAACGTTCTTAATAGTTCAATATCCATTTTTCAATCATAAATTATTTTTTAATATTCGACAAATATTTATAGTTTTATTTGTCGTTATATATCCCCTAAAGTGCGCCCTCCAATAAAGATACGTAGAAAAAGCAAGGAGAGAGCACAATGCAAGCAACCACCGTTCGGCAACAAAAAGACATTCACGTAGCTGATGCAGCGATGGATACATGGTCAGATGAAGCATTGATTTCATGGTATTGCAGCAAACAACCAAAGTGGCGCTTTGCCTTTGCTGCACTTGAAACTCGACATCGCCCCTGGATTTTCCGTGTCTGCCTGTTCCGACTGGGAAATCATCATGATGCTGAGGACGCGACACAAGATATCGTTTTGCGTGTCTACAATAATCTTCAACAGTTCCAGGGAAGATCGCAATTTAAAACCTGGGTTAATACAATTATTGTTAACTACTGCAATACCTTTGCTGTGCGTCGTTCCAAATATGTAACAAGCGACCATATTGAGCAATTGATTGAACTGCATGAAGAAGCAGAATTTGTCACACCCTATGATGCACTAGCTGAACAAGAATTAGTGCGCCAAGCTGTATTTTCTCTTCCGGAAAACGCGAGGCAAGTGTTAAACCTGAGGTTCTATGGCCAGTATTCGCTGGAAGAAATTGCACGCATACTTTGTTTACCACTCAGTACAACAAAAGCACGTTTGTATCGAGCCATAGAGCAGTTCAAAATTCTGTATTTTCAACTGGGAGAAGAAAAATCGTCCCCGTGCACAAGCTAACTTAATCAGGGGGATTCTTACCACTTAAAAACAAAATATTAAAAATAGATTACCTTACTTGTGACTTTTTAAGCACAGCTAAAGTCTCTAAATTGTAAGCAAAAGAGTGCGTAAACGAATCGTGAAAATTTCACGAATCAAATCGAATAGCAAATTCACCAAAGAGTGTTTTTAAATAAATTATGCAAGCACTAAAAATAGTGATTGATAAAGAGCAATAAACTAGGAGCATGAAAATGAAATTGAAAAAAACTTTATTAGCAATTAGCACAGGCGCAGCACTTGCTGCCAGTGGCGTAAGTTATGGCCAATGGGCAGGTGATGCAGAGCTAGGTATGACCGTCTCAAGCGGCAACACTGAAAACACAGTAGTTAATGCCAAACTTGATGTAGACACGATGATAAATAACTGGCGTCACAACCTCTTCGCAGATGCTTATTACACAAAGGACGATGGCACGAAAACAGCCGAGCGTTTTGCGGTAGGATATAAACCACGTTATTTCATGACTAAAAAGGATTACTTGTTCGGCATCGCTCGATACGATCAGGATGAGTTTGCCGCAATCAATGGCCGAACGACTGAAGTCCTGGGTTATGGACGTCAATTTATTGCCACACCAAAACATTATCTGGATGGTGAGATCGGTCTCGGTGCACGACAAACTGACTATCTGACTAGCCCTGATACAGAAAACCTGGATGAGAACGAACTCATCTATTTTCTCGGTGGCAAATACGTTGGGCGCCTGTCAAAAACAGCACGTTTTTCTGAAACTATTCGCGTAGAAGCTGGTAAGGACAATAGCTACATAGAGTCTATCACTAGCTTAGGACTAGCCGTTACTGGAAGCGTATCAGCCAAAATCAGTTACACAGTTCGCCATAATACCGATGTTACCGGTGATAAAGGCGAAAAAACTGACTCGTTGACGGGCGTTAATCTGGTTTACAGCTTTTAAGGAGTAAAAAGTCATGTATCGATTCCATAAAAAACTGTTTTATTGTATTGCCCTGGTTACTATATTAGGTATATCTCCACTAGTCGTCGTTAGCGCAGAGCAGCCTAATGAAAAGTCGGTTACGGTTTATATTAATCAAGTGCTCAAACCCTATACTTTGATTAAGAAAATTACTACTGAAGTCTATGTGCTAGATGCAAAAAGTGAGGAAGATGCCGAACTGCAAGCCTTCAGAGAGCTTAAGTTATCTGCAGCAGATTTTGGTGCAGATGGTTTAATCGAGGTCAAGCGTTATATCATTAAAGACAATATCGCCACCAGACCAGCAACTTCTGTCAGTGGCTCGATGTTGAAAGATGATATCGATGCTACTGCTGAAATACTGGATGAATTGACACTGGACAGCTACGAACGCGGTAAAGGAACGCTGAGTACCACGCCAATTGATCAAACTTTTGATCGCAGTAAACTCTCGGAAAAAGTAATTCGATTCACTGGCAAAGCAATTAAATTTATTAAAAAATAACAATGTACAATTTTAAACTGGGTGGCCATCACCCAGTTTATTTTTAACAAAATAATTCTTAATGACATATTCAGTAATAAAATCTCAAACACCGTGGGTAAATTACTCACTCAATCCATTCCCGATAAAAACTGTTTAGAGTAAACTACCCTCCTTAGCTTCACTAAACCAAGGATTCTGAATGCGTAAAATGCAGCTACTGCTGCTGACCTTAATGGCCTGCTTGTTTTCTTCAACGTTGTTGGCGTCGATCAACCTCAACGTTGAGATTAGCGGCATTGATAAAGAGATGAAAGAAAATGTGCACTTGTTACTAAGCATTGAGCAGCAAAAAGATCACGCATTGATGAGTGAGGGTCGTATGCGCCGCCTGCATAAAAAATCAGCACAAGAAATAGCCAGTGCGCTAAAACCCTTTGGTTATTACCGCTCGGAAATTGATGCGAAATTAACACAATCATCACCAGGTCAATGGCAGGCAAGCTATAATATCAACCCAGGTCCTCCATTATTAATTGCTAAATTTGAGCTGACAATAAGTCAGGAAATGCAAGAAGATCCAGAATTTCAATTGTTGATCAAGAATCTCAAGCTACGCAAAGGTGATGTACTAAACCAGGTTAAATATGAAAATATCAAAGCCGATTTAGCTAGACTTGCAACAGAACGTGGTTATTTCAGCGCCCGGTTTATCGAACACCGTGTGGAAATCGATCTTGATGCTTACGAAGCGCGAATTTACCTCCATTACGAAGGCGGTCCACGCTATCGCTTTGGTGAAGTACACTTAAGCCAGGATGTTCTTGATCCTGATCTTCTACGCCGTTACATTCCTTTCCAGATCGGTGCGCCGTATACACTCAACGAACTGATCGATTTTCAACAAGGCCTTAATGATAGTGACTATTTCCGTACGGTTGAAGTTTCTCCCGGTCAACCAGATTCTGAGAATGATACAATTCCTATTACTGTGGCCCTCACGCCGCGTAACCACCATCGCTTTAGCTTTGGGCTGGGTTATGGCACAGACACCGGCGCACGCGCCAAATTCGGCTGGGAGATTCCACGTCTGAATCGTCGCGGCCATCGGTTTAACACAGAACTAAAAGTCTCACAAATTGGTTACAGTATCAGTGCGCATTACCGCGTTCCGGTACTTAATCCTCGGACTGACCAAATGGTCTATAGCGCTGGTGAAGTCAATAAGAAGACTGAGAGCAGTGACAGTACCGTGCGTACCATTAGTGCCAGCCTCAACCGCAGCCATGGCTCCTGGCGCGAATCTGTGTTCGTCAACTTTCAGCAAGAGCAATACATTGTCGCTGATGACCGTGGAATCTCTACCCTGCTAATACCTGGTGTCAACTGGAGCCGCACCTGGGCGAGTAATTTTATCTACACGATTGATGGCCTACGATTCGACATTGGTTTTCGCGGCGCCAATACAATACTGATTTCTGACAACAACTTCTTTCAAGCTCAAGGTGGAGTTAAAGGCATCAATCCACTAGGTCGTCGTAATCGCCTTATCGCTCGGGGTCGACTGGGTGGAACCTGGACAGACACTTTCCATGAATTACCTTCTTCGGTACGATTTTTTTCCGGTGGAACCCAAAGTGTGCGTGGTTATGCTTATCAATCACTCGGACCAGTCGATGCCAGCGGCAATGTCGTCGGTGGTCGCTATCTTATGGTCGGAAGCATAGAGTACGAACATAACCTGGGTGGTAAGTGGGGTATAGCCCTGTTCATTGATGGCGGAAACGCTATAGACAATATCGCTGATAAATTGGAACAAGGCGCCGGCTTTGGCGTACGCTGGAAGTCACCAATAGGACCGGTCCGTTTTGACCTGGCCACAGCCATTACTGTCGATGGCCGCCCCTGGCGACTGCACATCAACATAGGGCCGGACTTATGAAACGGTTATTGCCGCTAGTTATGGCAGTATCGCTGCTCACGTCATTGATCATGCTCACATGGGTGGCTACGACAGAGAGTGGCTTGCGCTGGACTTATCAGCTGGCTGAATCCTATCTACCCAGTGAGCTGCATATAACAACGTTAGAGGGCCGATTGATAGGCCCGATCATGGCAAAGGGGATTGAATATCAACAAGACGGCATCAGCATCAAGTCTCATCAAATTACCCTGGATTGGATACCCACATCACTATTGGCCGCCAATATCGATATCAGTCGTCTACACATACAAACACTGAAAATAGCACTACCACAATCAGAAAAAAGTGATCAGCCTATCACCCTGCCTGACATCCATTTACCCTGGCGTTTGACATTAAAAGATTCAGTGATTGATGATTTGAGTTTCACCCAAAATGAAAAAAACTTCGATGTTAAACAGATCAAATTAAACGCGAGTTTATTGAGTCAGATGGATATCGAAACACTCGACATCAATGCCGAAACCTTCAGCATAAATATCAAGGGCGAACTTCAGCCCAGCCACAACTATCGCCACTCATTAAAAACGCATTGGCAAGTTGAATTACCCTCTGGTGCAGAGATTAAAGGCATTGGCCAGCTTGCCGGAGATTTGAAAAAAACGCACTTACAACAACAACTCACTGGCTCGCTGCAATTAACACTGGATGCTGAAGTTAGCGACCCTTTTAATCAGCTACATTGGCAGACTAAAATAGATGTCACTGAATTCGATACATTAAAACTAGATCGTAATTGGCCTGCTATGAGTGGAAAATTACATTTGAATGGCTTGGGCAACCTCACCACTGCCACACTCAAAGGCACGCTAGCGGGAGACTATTCAGAAACAGGTCCATTAGATGCTAGTTTCGAACTGCAACGACTTAGCGGCAATGTCATACAGATAGATCGTTTAATGTTACATGCACCGGTTAGCAAAACACAACTCAATGCTAGTGGCCAGTGGATGCCTGGCCCCGATGGCGGCAACATGAACATTGCTCTGCGCTGGCAGAATTTGCGTTGGCCGATTAAAGATGATCCTTGGTTCGACAGCGCCATCGGCAGTGGTTGGATAGACGGTAATATCAAGCGCTATCAACTTGGCCTGGCTACCGATCGCCCCTGGCCACAAGCGCCACCCTCCGACTGGTATGCCAGTGCCGAAGGTAATCTCGATGGATTAAATTTTCATGCATTACGTGTTAACGCTTTAAACGGAGAAACAACCGTTACAGGGCCACTCGATTGGTCACCTCAGCTAACTTGGCAGGCAAAAGCATCCGCAACCGACATCGATCCCGCCAACCTATGGCCTCAATGGCCTGGTCAGATAGATGCCGCACTGACGAGTACCGGTCGTTTTGAAAACGGCCAATTACTCGTTGATGCAGATATCACTCAACTGACGGGTAAGTTGCGTGGCTACCCGGTTTCATTACTCAGTCACATCAATTGGCGAAACGAAGGCCTCGACATCACCCGTTTTGACTTTCGCTCAGGGTCGTCGCAAGTCAGTGCTCAAGGTCGGATAGGCGAGATATTAAAATTAGATTGGAGTATTGCTGCGCGTAATCTCGCAGAACTCTATCCTCAAGCTGAGGGGCAACTCCAAGCCGAAGGCCACCTTGGCGGCACACAAGATAGCCCGCTAATCAGTACCTCTTTTAAAGGTAAGGCGTTGAGCATGCCGGA
>CALZHW010000097.1 GCA_945787125.1 uncultured Ectothiorhodospiraceae bacterium | reverse complement strand
TGGCTGGCTATCCCGGCTGGGAGTGGCTGGCAGGTACCAAGTTAACTGGGTGCAAGAACGTATAACTACAGAGTATTGGCTGCCTAGAGATTTTAGTCAAGCTTACACTATTTGAATCAAAGATTAATGTTATTTTCATTGCCTTTTAGGGGCGGCAACGGGAATCTTTTACTTTTTGAGATAATGCGTACGTATTGAAAATTCTGATGAAGCAAGTCTATTTGTGTTGCTGATTAGGAACAGGACACTAGTCACTGGCGAGAATGGCTTCACCAAATAAAGGAAAAACATCTGTTGAAACAGGGGGAGGTGTTTGTTGAGGGTGTGGTAATCGAGTGACTGATTCTGCAACGTGTTCTTTTAGCATGGCCTTGGCGCAGCGTCCACATTGACCGCATTGGCTGGCGACACCGAGCTGGATACGTAGGTCACGCATCGAGTTTGCCCCTTCATTTATTGCGGTTTTTATCTGCTTGTCTGTAACTTGTTCGCAAATGCATATATACATAACTTTAAGAGAGCCGTGTGTTGTTTATAAGCGAGAGTGTAGTAAAACATAAATGAGAATGATTATCAATACGCTTTTTTCAGCGAAGCCTCGGAAATCTTGAGACTAAGGTGTGTGTTTGTGCGTAACTACTCATCATGTTTAGATTTTGTTTTAGATCGAGGTGTTTTCGCACGGAAAGAGGGTGCATAGTGAAATATGTAACCGATTGTGAGTACGATAACAGCACTGATAAGGGATAAAAGATGAATACGCTGAGTAGTTACAGTCTTTTTAAATTCTTGCTGGCTAAAACCTGAAGTGAGGCGTGGCTGGCTACATGCTTACGTAAATGATAATAATTCTCATTATTATTATTATTGTCAACGATTAAACCTTGATGAACTCAAAAAAGACAAGATACCAGGCAACATGATACTTAATTTAAAGGATATAAAAGGGTTATGTGTTCCGTCGCCAGCTTGATGGCGAAATGGGGATAAAAATACAGCAGTCACGCTACAAAATCAAAGATACTAATTGTTTGTTCAGGATTAAAGTTCTCAATAGCTTCATAAGCTGAAGTTTGTTTTTGTTTTTCAACAGATTTGTCATCATCTTTAACCACCTCATCTGTTAATGTTTGTTTAGTGTCTTCTGTTTGGGTTTGCTGTAATTCGATGCGGGCTTCAGCTTCCATTTGTGTGGCAGCAGCAGCTACTTGGCGATCTTGCGCAGAGGGGTCAGCAGGCGCAAGTGCAGCTGAGCGAATTTGACGTGCTTTTTGTATCGTGGCCTGAGCATCACCAGCGACTTTGCCTGTATCGATACTAACTTCACCCCCAACACTATAGTTTTTCCCATCGGGTCCACGTTGGTATTTAAAGGTTGGGCCGCCATTGGCATGTTGTCCAGCGGCGGCAAGATGAGCCGCTTCATGCCGGCGAACTTCTTGATCTCGTTGTTTAAGTTTTTCAATTTGTTGGATTTGCTCAAGTGTGAGTTTATCTTGAGCATATATAGTCGTTTTTTCTGTAGGGTTTTGTGTACTTGTTGCTGCGTTAGTGGTGGGTTGTTGGTTTGTGTCCGGGCTCGCTTTACTCGTCGCTGAAGAATGATTTTGCGAATGAGTATTCTGTATTGCAGGTAAAGCCGCTGAAGTGTCGCTGATTGTCGTCATATTGAGTCTATAATCTTGCTAGTCTATTAAACAATTTACGTGAATTATTTTGGTGAATTCCGCTAGTCATTTGTTGATTCCACTTTTAGTAAAACCATCTAAGCTTGAATTTATACTGGATATTTTCATCATGTCCCACCTGAATTACTTATTCTTTATTTATCGGCAAATAGCGCTGACTTTTTAGCTATTTCTGACTTGGCGCATTATGTGCTTTGTTAGTGAGGGTTAGCTATTTGCTAGGAATTTTGCTGATTAATGTAGAAGGGTGTTTGTTGGTATAAATAATTTCACATAAAGTAGGAAGGGTTATGGCTGTATCAGTTCAACAATTTCTTAGTGGCTTTGATTCATTAATTTCGTTGCCAGATGCTTGTGTCAGGGTTAATCAGCTGGCGGATGATCCAACGGCGTCTGCGATAGATATTGCGGATGCTATCTCTCACGACCCTAATCTGACGTTGCAGTTATTGCGAATCGCTAATTCGCCATATTATGGCTTTCCGTCGCGGGTAGATTCTATGACACGCGCTATCGCGGTCATTGGCATGCAGGATTTATGTGATCTTGTTTTGTCGACCTCTATTTTTAATATATTTTCTCAATACGATAATCAAATAATTGATTTTGATGGTTATTGGCAGCACAGTATTATCACGGCTTTTATTGCGCGACAGTTAGCGGCAAAAACTAAAACGTGTGTGCTTGCAAAAGAGCGGTTGTTTATCGCCGGGTTGTTGCACGATGTTGGGAAACTTGTGATGTTGATTAAAGTACCCGAAATAATGTGCATTATAAAATCACATATTGAGCAAAGCCACGAAACATTTAGTGAGGCTGAGCAACTTGTATTTGGCTTGGGTCACGCGGAAATTGGTGCAGAACTACTGCGTCAGTGGCAGTTACCAAAAAGTCTGCAGGATATTGTTAAATACCACCACCAGCCGGACAAAGCGACGCATTATTTGTTGGAGACAAGTATCGTGCATATTGCGAATGCAATGGCGCAATATCTCAACGTTGGCGTGCTCCCTTCCAGTTATCCCGTTAAAATTTCCTCGACCGCCTGGCGCATAACTGGCTTGGATAAGCACGGTGTGGCTTCAGTGATCAGCAGTGCCAAGACAGAATGTAAAAATTCGCTTGCGTCATTTGTGCCTCAGGCCAATGTAGTGAATTTTTAACACGTCTATTTTTCGCTTTTTGTTCCTCATTAAATAACCTATAATTAGCGGCTTTACGCTCCTGGAAGTGTAATTTAACGGACTTATATAGATAAAGGATACATATGAAAACTCGTTTACTAATGGTAGTCCCACTCGCATTGGCATTAGCTTGCCAGGTGCAAGCAGCGGATTCCCAAATTGCTACTGATAATAAAAAAATCGCCTATGCCATCGGGGTGCAAATTGGGCAAGATCTTAAACGCAGTGGCGTTGATCTGGATACAGATGCGTTTACTTTGGCAATTCAAGATGTTGTAGCCGGGAAAGAACCGCGTTTAAATCGAGAAGAAATGGAGAAAACTTTTGCGTTGTTACGCGAACAGCAAACGCAGCATCAAACAAAAGTAGCGACGCAAAATAAGACAGATGGTGAAAAATTTTTAGTCGAAAATAAAGCCAAACCTGAGATCAAAGTATTACCAAGTGGTGTTCAGTATCAAGTTATTCGCGCGGGCAGTGGTAAAAACCCGACTGCAGAGGATACTGTTGTTGCGCATTATCGTGGTACGTTGCTAGACGGCACAGAGTTTGATAATTCTTTCAAGCGTGGAACACCATTAACTATACCAGTTTCACAAGTTGTTGTTGGTTGGCAAGATGCCTTAAAGGCCATGACTGTTGGCGGAAAATGGAAAGTATTTATTCCCTCTGACCTGGGTTATGGAGAAAATGGTACAGGTAATATTCCGCCTAACGCAACATTGATTTTTGATATCGAATTACTTGAAATAAAATAGTTATGTAACAATAAAAGGGATACCCTCGGGCATCCCTTTTTTTCAAGCTTCATGAGTTATTTTACGAATGCAGCCAATGCCACTCCGCTGTAAAAATCATTTCACCGTAATGACAACATTTTCACTTTTTTCCCCGGCCCAAGCTTTGAATCCTTTTACCATTTGCCATTGAAAATGATAAATACCTGGCTTTAACGGTGCCATCACATTAAAGTTGAATGTCTTGATTTGTCCCGGTTTAATTGTCTCATCAGATTTAAGTTCGATGTGATCTATTGACCAGTTCAGGTTGTTGGCTGGGTTTTGCGAGTGCAGGCTATAATGACCTGCAGCCCAAACTTCATCACTGGTATTCTTGAAGGTGACACTAACTGGCACTATATCCCCTTTTTTGACAATTGCGAACGGTCCACCAGTGTGCCGCATACCGGGAACCTTTTGATGAATAAATTCCGCACCCGATTGCGAGACACTTTCAATAATGTTCACTCTCTGTACCGGAGTAATTTCACCAAAGTTGTTGTTCCAGCGTTGCATTTGCCATTGAATAGGATAGTTGCCAGCTTTTTTAGGCGCGATTAAATCAAATCGAAAAGTTGCGATTGAGCCACTCGGCACGATATCATTTTCCACTAGGCGGACACTTGACAGCTTCCAATGCTTGTCACCATTTATCAAGCCCAGCTGATAACCATCGTCTCTTTTCCAGCTAATAGATCCTTCGTTTCTAAACTGTACAACGACAGAATATTTTTGTCCCGCATTCATAGTGTCTGGCATCAATTGTGAGACTAGCGCCGCGCGATTTCCTTGCGTCTCAATCACGGTATTAACAACAGGACTTTGTTGACCAAACGTGTTATTCGCCTGTCGCATTTCAAACTGCATTGAGTAAACACCAGGTTTGGGCAAGATGCTGAGCGGAAAACTGAAGGTTTTGCTGTCACCAGGTCTTATGACTTCATCAGGTTGGATTAATAGTGGGTCAATGTTCCATCTCCGATTACTTGCACTCGTCAGAGCGAGGCTAACTTCATTTTCTCCGCTCCACAATGCGGCGCCTGTGTTAGTGACAGTGACTTTAGCGTCGTAAGAATGGCCAAAAAGCATTTTCTTGGCAACATCCACCTTGCTGATAAATGCGTCATATCCCTCTTCCGCCTGAATCGAATGAGAAATAAAAGTAATAAGCAGTGCGATAGTGAATAGCCATAAACGCATTTTGTGCTGAGCCTCATGTTGTTGAAATACAGTGTTTTTCCTAAGGTATATCCAAGCATCCTATTTGCCGTGGTACCTCGGTACTTAATCGGGTGCTGCTTATTATTTATTGAGTTTTATTTATCTATTGTTGTCAGCTCATAAATTCTTAGCTGAGGAACAATAACCTGAAACCTTTGAGGGAAGTTCAGTACAGTTATTTTTCATAACCCATGTCATGTTTTTCTTCACTCACAGGACTGCAGAGGAGCCGTTATTTTACATTAATTGTCATTATAATCAATAGCTTACTTTGAGTGCTGAAGTTCTGATCTAGTCACTTTGGAAAAGTGTGAAATGCGGCACATTTCAGCCAGATTACCCCTTTAATGTGACTGGGTTGCCACTAAAACGCTGCGGCAGCTACCTACAAAGGACGATTACTTAAGCAACTTCAATACAACACTTATAGTTATTCGGTTATAAAACATGAAGATTGCAGCAGTAAACCATATAGTTAGATTCGCCATTATCAGTTGTTTCATATTCGCGAGCAGTAGTGCGCAGGCCTGGTCAAAAAAAGACACCTATTGGCAAGCCGCGTATTTTGCAACCCACCTGGCAGATTGGGGGCAAACGCTCGATATTGCTGGGCAGTGTGAAAGTGGTTCCTATTATGAAACGAACCCTATTTTAGGTAAGTGTCCATCAGCACAGACTGTTAATGCCTATTTCCTTGGTACTGCTTTGTTGCATTACGGTGCGGCCAAAATGTTGCCGCGAAAATATCGCAGAATGTTTCAAGCAGGTACTATAGGTATGGAGCTGAGTTATATCTCCAATAATGCCAGTATTGGGTTAAATGTTAAATTCTAGTTTTATTGTTGCAAAGGCGTTTACCAGCACTTCGGTGCTGGTTTTTTTTTGAACTTCGATTGTGAGTTCATAAAGTGGTTATCAGTCAAAGTCCGCCATCCATGCTTTGTTTTTTATATCCTTTGGTCCAGTAAAGTCATCTTATCAGGTGTCACAATGAGATAGCTTGGTTCCGCTCCCCAGTCACCTAACACTATGCGTTTGGCGGTTTCTCCGTTTAACTCAAACTCATGTATCGCAGGTCGATGGGTATGTCCGTGAATGAGTTGAGTAAGTTGGGCATCTGTTAGAAATTTTTCCACCGTTTGTTGATTAACATCCATAATTTCCAATGACTTGTTCTTTGCCGAAGACTGACTGGCATCGCGCGCTTGTTTGGCCATTTCAACTCGCTTTGTCATCTCTAGCGCCAAAAATTGCTGTTGCCAGTCCGGGTCTCGTACTTGTCGGCGAAATGCCATGTAGTCAATATCATCAGTGCACAGAAGATCGCCATGCATGAGTAACGTTTGAGTGCCATATAAATCGATAATCGTGGGATCTTGCAACAGTTGACATCCGGTCATTTCACTAAAACGATGCCCAATCAGGAAGTCGCGATTACCGTGCATGAAATAAAGGGGAATACCCGCTTCAGATAACTGTCGCAGCGCACCGAGAATCGGCTCATGCTGTGGTGTTATGCCATCGTCCCCAAGCCAAACCTCAAAAAAATCGCCAAGGATGTAAATCGCCTGACTTTTAATCCCTTCATTGGCTAACAGGGTGAGATAGTTTTGTGCAATGTGTGGGGTGTTTGCTGATAAGTGCAAATCCGAGATAAACAAGGTTTGCATTCTTATTTAACCACCTCAGCACTGATAATTTCTACAGTTTCTTGTGGTACATCACTTGGAAATGGGCCACCAGAGCCTGTTTTGCTTTGACGAATTTTATCAACAGTATCCATGCCTTCGATGACCTTGCCAATGACCGCATAACCCCAGCCTTGAGTGGTTTCTGCACGATAATCAAGAAAGGCATTATCAACCACATTGATAAAAAATTGCCCAGTGGCAGAATGCGGATCAGCGGTTCTTGCCATGGCGACGGTGCCACGGACATTTGATAAGCCATTATTTGCTTCGTTTTGAATCGGTGCATTGGTTTCTTTCTTCTGGAAGGTTTTGCTGAAGCCCCCACCTTGTATCATAAAGCTTGAAATGACTCGGTGAAAGATCGTACCATTATAAAATTCGCTGTTTACGTAGTTAAGAAAGTTTTCAACAGATTTAGGTGCCTTTTTCGCATCGAGCTCAATGATGACGTCACCCATATTTGTCGTCAACTTCACTCGTGGTTGATCTTCTGCATAGAGGCTATTCGTCCAGCAAAAAAGGCCCAGGACGAGAACTAAACTGATGTTTTTCATGTTGAACATATTGTTTCCCTATAATTTGTTAAGATAATTCGTTAACTGTACTGTTAGATATCGTAAAATACCGCGAGAGAGAATTCTAACTCACTCGCTACAAGATTAAAATGACATGTCATACTAACGGCGTCATTTTCAGCAATTATAAAAGTTTATATAGGTTAATTATTGTCACGCAAACAAAAGCCTCCTAAAAAGAGCCGGTTTAAAGTACGTTTATTGCCATTCCTGGTCGTTATTTTAACCGGATTGGTTATATTATTGTCATACACCATTTATCTGGATTTTCAAGTCAAAATCAAATTCGAAGGCGCCCGCTGGGAAGTGCCATCGCGGGTATATGCGCGCCCGTTGGATATATTCGCCGGAGCACGCTTGACGAAAAGTGATTTTATCCTTGAGCTCAGCAAGCTGCGTTATAAAAATCGCATACTAACTCATGCCGGCAGTTATTATAGGCGTGGCTCATCGGTATTTGTCCACACACGGGCGTTTGAGTTCCCTGAAGAGTCTGTCCCGGCCACGCGCCTGAAGATAACGTTTTCAGGTAATAGCATTAAAGAAGTTCGGAATATTGATAGCCGTGAAGATGTTGATTTATGGCGATTAGAACCGGTTTATATCGGCGGTATATACCCGCGCCTTAACGAAGACCGAGTTTTAATTAAGCTAGAGCAAGTGCCGACGGCGCTGATACAAACACTGCTGGCCGTTGAAGACCGAAAATTTTATGAGCATCACGGTGTTGTGCCATTGTCAATAATGCGCGCCATGATTGCAAATATCCGTGCAGGCGGGCGAGTTCAGGGGGGGAGTACATTAACCCAACAATTAGTTAAGAATTTTTATTTGAGTAATGAAAAAACCTTCACCCGTAAGATTAATGAAGCAATTATGGCGTTATTAGTCGAGCTGCATTACAGCAAAGAAGAAATTCTTCAGGCTTATTTGAATGAAGTTTATCTTGGACAAGACGGCAAGCGTGCAATCCATGGTTTTGGATTAGCCGCACAGTTTTATTTTGATACCAATCTGGCAAATCTTGACGAAGCACAAATCGCTTTATTGGTTGGTATGGTTAAAGGCGCTTCTTTTTATGATCCGCGGAGAAACCCCGAGCGCGCATTGAAACGACGGCAACTGGTGCAGTTAACACAACAACAGCAAGCTATTATTTCCCAAAAAAAATATGTGTCGCAAAAAAATATTGGATTGGGCGTCAGTGCCGATAAACCCAGTGGCACTAGCCCATATCCTAATTTTTTAGATTTAGTGAAGCGACAATTGCGCCGAGATTACGCACCAGAAGATTTACAGTCAGAGGGTCTGCGATTGTTCACCACGTTGGATCCAGTGCTACAGCACAAAACTGAAAAAATCGTTAATAAGCGTTTAACAACATTAGAAAAAAATGCAAAGCTACCCAATAATCATTTGCAAGTTGCCGTCGCAATTAGTGATCCAGGGACTGGATTGGTTCGCGCTTTGATTGGTGGGCGGGACAATCGTCTCAGTGGTTTTAATCGAGCGTTAGATTCCAAGCGTAATATTGGCTCATTGATCAAGCCTGTAGTGTATTTAACGGCTCTACAAAACGACAATAAATTTCACTTAAGTCGTATTATTCAAGACTCACCGATTAGTTTACCCGGGGGTGGTGGTGAAGACTGGGTACCTGAAAACTATGACAAAAAATATCATGGGGAAACTTCTTTGCTCAATGCACTGGTGCATTCTTACAATGCAGCCACCGTGCGCTTGGGTCTGAATGTGGGCGTTGATGAAGTTATTCATAATCTCAGAAATCTGGGTGTTGAGCGTGAGATTGATAATTATCCATCGCTGTTGCTTGGCGCAGTGGAAATGAGCTTGTTTGATATTATGCAAGTCTATCAATCTATGGCGGCGCAGGGATTTAAAACACCTTTGCGGGCAATAAATACCGTTGCCAGGAGTAGTGGTGAAGTTTTATCACGTTATCCATTGACAGTGGAGCAAAGTATTTCACCTGAGCATGCTTACCTGATTTTGCAAGCCATGCAGACTGTCATGACCAAAGGTACTGGCAAAAGTTTTTACCAGAAATTTCCACTGTCGTTTAATGCGGCGGGTAAAACCGGCACCACCAACGATTTTCGAGACAGTTGGTTTGCGGGAATGACCGGGGACAAACTCGCCGTTGTATGGTTGGGTGCGGACGATAATACCCCGATAGGCTTAAGCGGAGGTCGCGGTGCATTACGCGTTTGGACAGATATCATCGCGGCCACGCAAAGCCAATCGATGAATCTGATAGCGCCAGAAAAAATCGATTTTGTAAATGTAAATGTATTGATGCAAAGTAATGGTGAAATGACCTGCATAGAAGATTTCCAAATGCCATTTGTGACAGGTAAATTACCCTCTGAAAGGGAAAGGATGAGCTGTACCAATGAATAAGCGAGTAAACTTAACACTGAACAATCAGCGCTTTTTTGCCTTATTGCTGCTCTTGAGTCTAGCAGGATGTGTATCAACTGCACGAAATACAGATGATAGAATCATTGATACGCGAATCACTGTACCAGAGCAAGAAATTCAAACCTTGCCGAAACCTGATAACCCGGCTTTTGTTAATAATGCAGCGATCAACCATTTACTGGCTAAAGCAACAAAGTTGAGCGAACAGCTACGTTATGATTCAGCCATTCAGGAACTCGAGCGTGGTTTGTCGATTGCACCCAATAACCCGTTTTTATGGCAAAAAATCGCTGAAGTGCGATTGCAGCAAGGCCGTTATGCGCAAGCAGAACAGCTCGCTAATAAATCCAATGCACTTGGCCGCGGTGATAGTGAATTGCTTGAGAAGAATGGGCAAATTATAGAAGCGGCTAAAAAAGCCCGTGAATTACAATAGGTTCGTGAATTGAATAGGTTTATGTTACCTGAGTTTAGCTTGTTGGGCTAAGTGTAGCGTGCCCAACAAAACTGTTTTGAGTACTATAAAGTCGTTAATAACATGTATGAATTATCATATATAGATCTCAGTATTTCAGCTATTCCTGCAGTGATTGTTATCTTTATTTTATTCAGATGGGAGCTGCAAGCCAAGACTGCAATGTATGCATTGTCTCGAATGTTGCTGCAATTATTGGTCGTGGGTTTTTTTCTTACTTATATTTTTAAATCAGACAATTTTTTGATTGTGCTAGGCGTACTTGCAATCATGTTGTTAATTTCCAGCTGGATTGCGTTGCGAACTGTAGAAGATCAAAGAACCTCACTTTATGGCATTGCTTTGCTGTCAGCAATTATTGGCGGTGCTTTGATTCTGGTGCTCATTACGCAAGTAATATTACAGATTGATCCCTGGTATGAACCACAGGTAATGATCCCCCTGGCTGGGATGATCTTTGCCAGCACAATGAACAGTGTGAGTATTGCTGCCGAACGACTGAATGCTGAATTAAAAAGAACCGAGAGCTATCAAACAGCGCGCAATGAGGCGTTTAAAGCAGCGATGATTCCCACCATAAACTCATTGTTTGCGGTGGGCCTGGTATCGTTACCGGGTATGATGACCGGGCAAATATTGTCGGGCGTTTCACCGTTTATTGCGGCAAGATATCAAATTATGGTGATGTTCATGTTGTTTGGTTCAACCGGTTTAGCTGCCGCTTGTTATTTACTGTTTTACCAACTTAAATATCCTAAAACTTAGGTGAAAGTCCTAATTAAGAAAAGTCCTAATTAAGAATGGAGCATATAATGGATTCAGAATTTTTCCCACTGTTTATTTTCGCCGGTATAATTTTTGTATTTGCGACGGTCGCTACTTACAATCGATTTATTAAATATAAAAACATGATTGAAGAGTCCTGGAGCGGAATTGATATTGCGCTAAAGCGTCGTTTTAATTTAATTCCAAATATGATCAATGCGGTGAAGCTTTATAATGAACATGAGGCAGACATGTTTGCCAAAACAACCGCCCAGCGTCATGGCGATACTGCGGGAGCAGAACGTGCCGCTGAAGAAAGTGCTAACTCACAATCGCTGCAGGGATTGCTGGCGTTGGCTGAAGCGTATCCTGATCTGAAAGCGAGTCAGAATTTTCTAGCTTTGCAGCACAGCTTGGGTGACGTGGAAAAAGAAATTCAGGATGCCCGGGAAAATTTCAATAATGCTGTCCGAAAAAATAATACGCTGGTGCAATCGTTTCCTAGTAACTTTATGGCTAAAATGTTTAACTTTCAAACCGCTGAGTATTTTTCATTGGAACTGGTAACTCAACGGTCTGTACCCGAAGTTAAATAACTCACAATCAGAGTTCAAAGTTGCAAAAGTGCCACCTTCCAACACCCGTAGCGGCAAAACCTTACCGAGAGACGCCGTGAATACGTCCTTGTAGGCTTGACGGCAGCATCCATGCTGCCAACACTCTCGATAAGGCCTTGCCACTACGAGCGCTGATTACGGGAAATAGTTTGAACTCTGATTGTGAGTAAATAAAGTTAAGTACGCGGCACAAAGAAAAACTGACCGGTTTCATGTCCCGCATGTTTGATTGGTGCATACTCCGGTGTTTGGATACTGCCTGAACCGAGAGATACATCTCTAACAACCCGGCGGTATAATGCATAACCTTGCAGTACATCATTATTGTTTTTAAGTGCCGACAGTAGGGCATTGGCGAAAATGGAATGATTGCCACCGCCTTCATCCAGCACGGGTTGTACGCCGCCGGAAGAAAGCACGGTGCGAGATCGGCTTTTTGTCATGAGTTTTATCCATTTCTTTTTTACTGCCAACGGGATACCGTTTTCGATACGTGGCACTGCCGTGCGTGTCATGGTGCCGGAATAACAGGAGTCCGCAACAACCATAATATGTTTAGAAGGCAGAGTATTAAGTATATCGGTGATCGCGACATTCGATATCCAGTTTGCGGTATTATCCGCATCCGCATCAACTGGCAGCCAGTAACCACGATCATTAACTTTATCCAGATCACCATGTCCCGCGTAATAGACCAATAGATTGGTGTTTTTGTCGAGTTTCTCTCGCAGTTGATGCAATGCTGATAAAACCTGATAACGGTCAGCATTAATTAACAGAGTAGTTTGAAAGCCATATTTTTCTCTAAGCACTATGTCCGTTTCTTGAGCGTCGTTAACGGCGGTTTTAAGATTGGGTAAATTAGCATATTCATTGTTGCCAATGATGAGCGCATGATAACTGCCGACGTTCATGCCCTGCAGTTGAGTCGCGAGCGGGGCTTGGTTGGCGTCAACAAGTTTGATTGAGCCGCTTTCTGGCGCGGTAATAACGATATTTAGTATAGCTTGTTTATTGTTGTTATCGATGGCGAGAAACTCTGCTGTTGCCGTTTTTTGTTCTGCTTTGATAGGCGTTATGGGAATTCTGAAGCTATTGTCTGGTCGAAGAAAAACTTTTTTCTGGTTATAGGAAAAAGATTTAACCCCGGCCGGTGCTGTGACTTTGCCGTAAATTTCTTTCGAGCGAGAAGGGGAGCGCAATAACAAGCTAGGTTTGCCGCGTGTTACTGCGAGTGGTGGATCGAGTATTTCAATGCTGGGCCCATTCAGCGCTAATTGTTGTTCTTCAAGGGATTTGAGTTGTTGCCGGTACCCCGCGCTTTGTTGATTAAGCTTTGCGATCAGCTGCCCTTGTATTCTGAGATTTTGCTGTCTTTCGTTGAGCTGGGAGGATAAATCATCAATCAGTGCTTGGACTTCAGCAGGCGGTACAACCTTGCCAACGCTGGTGCCGACACCTGGCCGCGGTGTTTCGCGTAAAACAATGGATGTTTCGCCATTCTCTTCAGCTTTTTTAAGTGATGTTTCTAGTTGCTGTATTTGTTGCTGCAGCTTACTCATCTGGTTTTTGGTATCGGCTTCGTCGTTTTCAGCGGCTTTTAATTTAATCCGTGTGTGGCTTAATTGCTTTTTATATTTGTTGGTTTCGGCTTCGAGTTTTTTGACTTCTTCTTTTAGTGATTCGATTTGCGCCTGTTGAGCGGAAAGTTCTACTGAGGATAGATAAGTAATTTCATCGGGCAAACCTGATGCCTGCCGGTAATAATTCATTGACCTGGCAATGTCTTGCTCCACTCCCAGGCCTTTTTCATAAAGATAACCCATATTAATTTGTGCCCTGGAGTAGCCTTGCTTGGCGGCTTTTTTATACCAAAGAGCCGCCACTTCATAATCCGGCTCACTGCCCATGCCTTTCTCGTAGATTTCACCAACCTGGGTTTGGGCGCTGGCATCACCTGCCTGGGCTTGTGGCAGCCAGATTTTTAGTGCTGTCGCATAATCCGCTCGGTCAAATGCGACATATTCTCCTCCGCGTATTTCACAGTCGAGAGCTGATGTTTTGATGGGTCGTCTGGGGGTGATGAAAGTCGAGGAAGCGCCGAGGCTTCTCACCTGGCCGGGCAATAAACAATCGACAATATACAGTTTATCGACATTGTCACGTGATGTATTGGCCAACGGGTTGATTTGCAAGGTTTTGTCTTTCCCATTGCTTGCACAACCAAAAGTGATGGCGAAAAGTATTGTGTATAGGGTTAGTTTTTTTATCATTTTGTCAGCCGTTTATCACCAATAAGAGGTTTTACCTAGATCCTGCAAGTGCTCGCACCTACTCAGCACAGGCTTTTGATCCGTAGAGCAATATCACTATTTTCGGCAATCACAATAAGGATTGCGCTCAAATATTGATTTGCTCTACGAATCAATATCTTGCACTGCGCAGGTACGATCACTCGCAGGATCTAGGTATTACTTTAACAGAATAGCGCAGAACCTTGTTTCGTTACTATGAGCTAGTTCACATACGGCTCACAATCAGAGTTCAGCCTATTCCCCATAATCAGCACTCGTAGTGGCAAGGCCTTAACGAGAGTGTTGGCAGCAGGGATGCTGCCGCCAAGCCTACAGGGACGTATTCACGGCGTCTCTCGGTAAGGTTTGCCGCTACGGGTGCTGGAAGGTGGCACTATGCAACCTTAACTCCGATTGTGAGTTATTACTTGGCTCGTAAGTTTTTCACTTTATTCTCCAGCGCCTTGAGTTCTGCGTTATCCGGCTCCACAATCAAACCCGTACTTATATAGTTTATACTAATATCATAGTCGCTATTATCTGCATGCTCTTTGGCTAATTCGAGATATTTACTGACAATATTTTTTTTACCGTCAATCGCTTGCGTATTGGTAGGGTCGATACTTAATATTTTCTCATATTGATCGAGTGCGCTATCTCCCGGAGGCGTGGCCAAGTTACCGATGGCAATATAGACCTCGGCAGTTTCCAGCGCTTCGCTGATAGAG
>CALZHW010000096.1:9874-14607 GCA_945787125.1 uncultured Ectothiorhodospiraceae bacterium | reverse complement strand
TTCTCTACCTATAACCCCGGCTATTTGTTGCTGATTAGTTGTAATAATCATAGTGGTTCTCAACAACGATCCCTTTATTCAGGACTATGCCGAGGATATTAACGTCTTGTAACAACTGCGTGGCGTGAACTAACTCATTCTTTTGGGTCTTGCCATCGGCGACAACGACTAACATTGCATCAAGATGTTGGGACAGAGCGACCACATCATCACCGACTAAAACCGGCGGTAAATCAAATATCACCAGCCGCTCAGGATATCGCTCTTTCGCCTCATTGATGAAATGCGTCATACGGGGAGAAGAGAGTAATTCTGAAGAGCCGGCGCTAACTCGATTGGTCGGTGCAATTACCAAATGCTCTATCCGAGGATTAACAAATATCTCCTGCATGGGCTTACCTTTTGTTAAATAATCATTCAGCCCATATTTTTCGTCAAGCCCCAATGCACGTGAAATTCCTGGTCGCCTTAAATCTGCGTCAACCAACAAGGCGGAATAATTTTGATCCAGCGCTATACTAATGGATAAATTAATGGCCGTCAGAGTTTTACCCACGGAGGGGTCGGGGCTGCTTATGCCTAGCGTTTTCCAATTATTTTTTCGCATGGCTTTTAACACCCGAGTGCGCAACAAACCATAGGTATCAATAATCGGGCCATCATCGCCTCCGATAAAAATTCGGTTTTCACGTAAGAGCTTTTTCGAAAGAGACACTTCGCGTGTCGCTGTATATTCCACCGGCTCATTCGGCCTTAGATCAAGATTCACTTTAGCACGCGTTTTTTTTACGCCCTGCTTTGCCTGATCTAATGCTCTAGAGATACGATCCATCAAGTTTTCCTTAAAATTTCGGTGACTAGAAAGACGCTTAAACTCTTTCTAATCAATAACCATTGCTCTCACCCATCTCTCAAAAGAGCTAACGCGTTATAATAATTTACCAGTCTTAGGCTATTCTTTAGTTAGTAAATGAATGCTCACCTTTCGAAGGCGGTTGATCTGCGAACAATTCAGGCCAGATTGTATCTAACGGCTTCCATAAATAGTGTGTCGCAATTAACAGCAAAAACAACGCCAAGAGCAATATTGCCCAGCGTAACAGCCGATGGACACCCTGTTTTGACACTTCCGTCTCACTTTGTATATAGGGAATCACGACAATCGGTAGCGCACCAAACACTTCGCTTACGCCCTTGCTGCCGCGGATACTTCGATCTTTAAACTCAGCGACACCCACCGCTCCGATACCACCCATAAAAGCTAACAATCCTGATAGCAGTGCGATTCCCAACCGGTTTGGTCGATCCGGGCTGGTGGGAAGATAAGCAGCGCCTTCGAGCACAAATCGCTCACCCTTTTCCCCCGCCTCTAACTGCTCGGCAAGTCTCGCTTCCATTTGTTTGTTGGTTAATTCTTCATATTTTTTCTTTGCGTTGCCGTAATTGCGCGTTAAAATTTGATAATCCCGCTCTACAATCGGCGTCTGAAAAACCCGAGCTTCATATTCTGAGAGTTTCTGGGAATAATTCTTTAGTTTCGCCACTTCCTCTTTTAAATTAGACTTTGCTGTATCCAGCTGCGTTTTCAGGGCAATAAAGCGTGGATTATCAGCTGGAATATCTAGCAGAGATGAGGCTTGATCATCATTCAAGTTTATCCCTCTTAACTCATTCTCAACGGCAGCTGTTGCCTTTTGCAGGCGCTTAACATCGGGATGTTCATTGGCGTACTTTTGTTTTGCTTCTGAAAGCTGGCCTTTCAAACGTATTAATTTTGTCACCAGCTCGCTGACTCGCGCACCGCCCTTAGATTGACTACCTAAAGCTTGAATTTCTCGGCGCATCCTGATCATATCAGGATGGTCCGCTGAATATCTTACGCTGGCCTGCAAGTACTCAGAAGCTAACACGCTTAATCTTTCCATAGGAGACTGGATGATCTTACCATCCTCGGTACGCACCGCTTTTCTTGGATCCGTGAGTGATAATTCGGTCTCAAGCGCCAATATCTGATCGCCGATTTTTGATATTCGGTCTTTAGTGGCTTCTATTTGCCCTTCTGTTTTCTCATAAAGACGCATATTCACCTGCAGTAACTCAGGCAACTGAGAGGCTTGTTGCTGCTTAAATTTAGCTAGTGTTTTTTCTAAATCAACGATTTCTTCTCGTAGTCTTTCAGTTTCCTGCGCCAAAAAATTTGATACTTCAGCCGCCTGTTCGCTGCGCGCGAGCTTATTTTCCTCAAGGTAGCGCCGAGATAACTCAGCCGCAACAATTCGTGCTGTTGCTGGATTTTCCGCTTCATATCCGACAGTAAATGCGACAGTTGCAACTGATTTTGAGCTGCCCGCTTTAATATCGACCATCTCAACCGAAATGTTTTCTCGAATCATTTTAACCATATTGCTGATGTCGCCTTTCTCTCTCATCTCTGAGAAAAGATTAAGACTTTTTGATATTTCCACCAGATTTTCATAAGTAACCAGACGCTGCTTTATTCCTTCGATACGCTCTTGCACATAGCCGGTTACGGTGGTGGCGACAAGATCCTGAGGAATTTCTTGCCGTTCAATGAGAATAGTGGCTTCCGAACGATAGACCGGCGGCAATGTAAATGCGACAATCACCCCAATCACCAATACCAGTGTAAAGACCAACAAAAACGGCAGTTTTCGTCTACCCAGGATTGCAATATAATCGGCAATCTCCATTGTTTGCTGCTGCCCCAAGCTTTCATTCACTACAAAACCATCCTAAAAATTAACCTTATTCCACATTAGAAATCCAGTGAAGCTTTTTTACTATACCTCAACGTCACAGAAACAGAGTAACTGTCCGCATCATTGGGACTATCGAGGTGTTCTCTAACGCGGTATTGCACGCCACCACCTATAGACCACCAGCGCGTCAAGTTCCAGTTTAACCCCGATGAAATTCTGCCAAAATACCGGGTAAACTTAACAGTTGAGCTTAACGATTTATTCTCAGTGGCTCTGAAATCGATATTACTTGACAGGCGCGGAAGGAATCTACGCTGAACATTTATGTTTAGCCGATTATTGCCCACCATACTTCCCGATCCATTTGGCTGAATATCGTGGTTTGCACGTAGTCTAATTTTTCCAAATTCTGTAATATGAGTCAGTTGTAAACCCAGCAAATACCCATTATTGATCTCTTCATGCAGTGTATCTTCAGGTAAATCGTCAAGCACAGATCGACGTAAACCTAAACTGACACCCGCATTTGTATATTCACTTAGTCGTTTATGAAACGCCGTGATAAACAAATAGTTGTTAGCAGAAGATCCGCTCCTATCAGATGCATACCGCGAGAAGCCCAAAGAAAGCTTCACTGTACTTTGCTCATCCAAGCTAAAGGTATTTGACCCATAAATAGCATGCTGCCTGTAGTCAAACAATCCAGTACCCACTTCGTTACTATCATAAGATATATCTGTTAATTGATACCCTATACCCCATTTCATCTGCTCACTGGCCTTATAGCTCCAAGCAGGCGTTAATCGCAAAGTATTTTTTCTCACCTCTAGCTGAGTCAAGCCCACATCAACCTCTTCGGTAAGTTCGCCGTCTACGGTTTCGTCAACGGTTTCGTCGAAAATTGTCTCAATAGTTCTTGTGGTTGTATCCCTGCGGTAAAGGCCGTCCAGCGCCCAAAGCGATAACTGCGCTTGCTTCTTAGATGCAAAAGTCAAAAACTGTTGATTCTTGGTGTAGCTACTAAACGTCGAATGTAGATGGCCTTGCAACATACTCGTCTCAGTCAATCGATTAAGAGAGACTACCGCACGAAGGAGTGTTTCTGCCGTCGACTCAGCAGAATCACTCGACAAATTAATATTGTCTGTATACCTTTCCTCCAAGGCTATCGTCGGTAGAAACTCCCATGATTCAGCGTGCAGCGAGTCTGGTGAAAAAAGTAGCATAACGAATGAGGCTATAACAATACTCGACAAGCCGATAACTTTTATTTTTTCATGGCTACTATCGCTGACGAGTAAGAACCGCAAATGCTTTTTACAACCCAAGTCGAACATTGCGACCCAATTCCTGTGACGCATTTACGGCACAACAACGACATCATCATTTTGTAACAGGATATTCTGCTCCAAATTCTGGCCGTTTTTTACCGCAACATAATTGAATGGAAAAACCACTTCTTTGCCACCACGTCGACGTAATACTTTAATTTTTTTCTCCGCCGCATAGAGATCCAGCCCGCCTGCTAGCGTAAGTGCTTGCAAGACATCTACGTATCTGCCCACCGTAAATTGCCCGGATTTTTTCACTTTACCTATGACGTAAATCCTTAAGCCGGTTAGTTTGGTGACAGCGACAGTTACCATTGCATCAGGAATATATTTTTGGATTCTTTCAGTAATGTCAGCGCGCAATTGCGCCAGAGTTCTGCCAGCGGCTTTAACATCACCAGCAAATGGAAAAGAGATGCCGCCATCAGGCCTTACGATAACTTCTCGCTCAAGCCCTTCTTCCTTCCAAACTGATATATGCAATATGTCTTCCGCCCCTATTCGGTAATCTCTCACCTCAGGAACCGTTTCAGCTAACACTACAGTTGGCAATATAATCAACAGACATAAAAGGACTTTAACGTTAAGCAGGGGGATCAGTAGCCTACTTGATTTCAACATAAGTGCCCACTCTCTCGTTATTTGTTATTGTTATCAAAAGATATTTTTTTGGGTTTACAAG
>CALZHW010000096.1:0-9864 GCA_945787125.1 uncultured Ectothiorhodospiraceae bacterium | reverse complement strand
ACAAGCATTAAGACGCCCTCGATCGCTTTAGCTTCGTGTAATATATACGCGCATAATAACATATTGAATAAGTATTCTAATGGCTTTCTGCTAACATTAAATAACAGCAACCAATTTAGGTGATGGTCGATTTTCATACTGACTACAGATGATTTAATGACATGAGTTATTGGAATAGCTGGGACAGGCTTGCACGATGGCGGGCTTATTTCAACTTTAACGATGGCGTCTAAAAGATCGATTAATAGACATTTTTCCCCACAAAACCTTTGAAAAAAGTCATGACAAAAATCTTAATATCAAAAAACAGGGACCAGTTTCGAATATATTCTAAATCGTAGTCTACCCGCTTCTGCATTTTATCGAGAGTATCTGTCTCTCCACGCCAGCCATTAACCTGTGCCCAACCAGTAATGCCAGGCTTTACTTTATGGCGCAACATATAACGGTGTATTTCTCCGCGATACAGCTCATTATGAATAACAGCATGCGGGCGCGGCCCCACAATAGACATCTCACCCCTAAGCACGTTTAAAAACTGCGGTAATTCATCTAACGACGTGCGCCGTAAAAAAGCACCTAACGGGGTTATTCTCACATCACAACGTTGAGCTTGCTGCAAACTCGCATCATCTTCACACACCGTCATACTGCGGAATTTCCAGACTTCTATTTCCCGACCATCAATACCGTAACGGCGCTGCTTAAAAATAACCGGGCCAGGTGAGGTAATTTTGATTGCTGCAGCGATGATTAACATCGGTATTGCCACAACCGTTAAAACACAACTTGCCAGCACAATATCTTCCAATCGCTTCAACCAACCATCAACGCCGTGATAAGGGTTTTCAAAGATACTAATTACCGAAGAATCACCAATCGTCATCCAACTACCGTGCAAGATATCCAAGGAGTAAAAATCCGGGACGTAATACAAAGACACGGTAGTATCTGCCAAGCGTGCAATCAATTTCTGCGTTCGCTCTTCCGCCTTTAGGGGCATCGTAATATAAACAGAGTCAATCTGGCCACTGCGGGCTTTTTGAATCACATCATCCAGATTGCCGGAAATTTCGCAAATACCCTCAACATTGATTCGACTGAGCTCACGATCGTCGTAAAAACCAGCGAATTTAACACCCATCCAACGTGCGTCATTAAGCGTATTAGCGAATTGCAAGGCTTGTTGATTGGCGCAAACTATCGCTGCTGTGCGGGAGTTCCAGCCTTTATTTCTTAAAGAGTAAAGCAGATTTCGGCTTAAAAAACGGGACATTGTCATGAAAAACGGCGCTAGCAAAAACCAGGTGGAGATAGCTAAGCGCGAATATTCTTCGGTCGTTTTGAGCATGAAACCCAGTAGCAACAAACCTGTGACGACATATGCCCAAACGGCGTACAGTTGCATCAACTCTTTAAAAATACCGAACACTCGCCAGGATCGATATAAATCATTCTGCGCAGAAAATATCACCATCAACGCTGCTGCTACTATAGCTGGTAAGGTGTAAATTTTTTCCCATGCAGCTCCATAAAACAAGCATGATAACGCCAAACTGCCGAATATAATTGCTACATCGCTAACCCGATGCAACATAGACAATTTGCTTTGATGCTGCTTAATTAAACCGCGGTGAGTTTTCATGTGTGCTGGTATTTTCCAGAGAGTGAACGTATTTAAGAAACAAGCAAATAGAATTAAACATAATATCGCTAAAATAAAACCAGTAAGAATGTTAGAGCGTTAATCGCTATTACAGCCTGCTGAAACTGGCTTTGCTTAACAGTTTATTTTCATTCCCTTAAGATAGGATGAAACGCGAGAATTCGTATATAATTATATGCTCACTCAAAGCACAAAGCAATCGGTTAGATAGCAGCAACGCCAGAAGCCTAATAAAGAAGTGTGAATTTTTCCAGTCAGTAGTACAAAAAAATATCAACAATATCGGGCGGGATGCCTTGAAAGCATTATACTTCCCAAGCACTAACGCCCAATAAATACACAGCAAACAACTCATCTTTTGCCAGCCAATGTTTTATTGGCTGCAAACCAGCGTCAGTGGCTAATGCTAAAAACTCTTCTGGCGCGTATTTATAGGAACATTCGGTTTGCACTGTTTCACCTGGATCAAATGAAAACCGGTGACCATTAATTCTTACAGCTTGCTCACGCTGACTCACAAGGTGCATTTCGATTCGACCTTCATCCCGATTATAAAACGCATGATGATCAAAATTGTCTGGCTCACACTCAGCTTGCAATTCATGACGGATTCGCCAGAGCAAATTCAAATTAAATTTGGCAGTAATGCCCGCCGCATCGTTATACGCCGCATTAAGCACTGATACGCTTTTCTTAGTATCAACCCCGATAAGCAACATCCCTTCCCGACCTAACGCTTGACGAATCATTAGTAAAAATTCTTTGGCTTCTGCCCTATGGAAATTCCCCAAACTTGAGCCCGGAAAAAAAGCCAGACGCGGTTTATCCGGAACGGCTTCAGGCAATGGCAGTGAGTGAGTGAAATCAACACAAGCAGCATGTATCGGCAACCACGGGTAATCCCCCGCCAACCCTGCCGCAGCAGATTTTAAAAAATCACTGGATATATCCATAGGCACGTAAGCAATGGGTTTTAATACATCCAGTAACAAACGTATTTTACTTAAGTTGCCAGCGCCTGGTTCAAATATCACGCGATTTTCACCCGTTATTTCGGCAATTTCATTGACGCAACGATTAAGCACAGTTTTTTCAGCATCAGGCAAATAATACTCAGGTTGATCACAAATCTCGTCAAACAAGCGTGAACCTCGTTCATTATAAAAAAACTTTGGCGGAATTGTTTTAGCGGATTGTGAAAAGCCGTAAAGAATCGCACTGTAGAGATTTGATTCCTTCGGTTTGTGATCATGAAAAGTCACCTGTTGGCTCATGACGCATCCTCCGCTAAACGCAAACCCGCGAATGGCCAACGATCATGTGGGTAAAAAAAGTTGCGGTATGTGGGCCGCATGTGTTGTTGCGGCGTCACACAGCAACCACCGCGTAGCGTCAATTGATTGCACATAAATTTGCCATTATATTCCCCCATCGAGCCTGCCAAAGGCTGAAATCCCGGGTAAGCAGAATACGGGCTTGCCGTCCATTGCCATACATCACCATACCATTGCGCTTCGCTTGGTTGTGGTTGCAGATAATTTGCTTCCATGAAATTTCCTGTTATCGGTTGCTTCAGTAATTGCAACTCCAACTCAGACTCCAATGGCAGTCTTTTACCCGCCCAACGGGCATAGGCATCTGCCTCGTAAAAACTGATGTGGCAAACCGGCTGATGAGGATCGAGCTTTGCCAGCCCGGCTAAGGTAAAAGTCCATCGTTCAGAATCAATTTCTTGCCAATAAAGCGGCTGGGTCCAGCCATTTTTTTGCAGAACATACCAACCATCAGCTAACCAGAACTCGGGTTTTTTATAGCCATTGTCTTCGATAAATTCAAGATACTCTGCGTTCGTCACCAACCGGGTTGCGAGCTTGTGATCCCGCACTAAACTATCGTGCTGTGGTGTTTCGTTATCAAAACAAAAATCGGGGCCATCGTGTCCAATCGGGAATATTCCTCCTTCACACTCTAGCCATTGCAATGCTGCGAACTGGGCAGGTTTTTTTTTGGCGCTAACAAGATCACTGCGATAGGCTGGCTTGAGTGGATTCACCGAAAAATTATGCTTGATATCCATCAATAATAACTCTTGATGCTGCTGCTCATGACTCAAGCCTAAAGTTACCCGAAAAAACAACTCATCCCATTGTGAGTCATTAGCCTCTTCAATAAGTTGCAACATGGCTACATCAACATGCTTGCGATAACGATAAATCTCTTCAACACATGGGCGCGACAACATGCCTCGATCGGCGCGCACCTGCATTTCACCGACAGTTTGATAATAGGAATTGAACAAATAGGCATATTGCGAGTGAAATTTCTGATAATTTTTATCGAAAAAAGGCAATACAAAAGTCTCAAAAAACCAACTTACATGTGCAATGTGCCACTTGGGCGGACTGGTTTCGATGATTGACTGCAGCTGATAGTCATCAGTTTTTAAATAGGAGCAAATAAGCTCGGTTTCGTGGCGGATCTTCCGATACTTTTCGGCTAACTCCGCACGATTCGACACAGCAATCGGCATCCATTCCATCCTTTATGAGTTTTAACAACTCAAGTTTCGGAGTTCAAAATTGCAAAAATGCCACCTTCCAGCACCCGTAACGGCAAAACCTTACCGAGAGACCGCCGTGAATACATCTATGTAGGCTTGACGGCAGCATCCGTGGGCACACAAAGCAACACTCTCAACAAGGCCTTGCCACTATGAGCGCTGATTTCGGGAAAATATTTAAACTCCGAAACTTGAGTTAACAAGCTTTCCGATGTGAGTAGTTTAACCGAAAAAAAACCTGGAAACCCGTGTTTTTCAAAAAGAGATGATTTATCGTGAATACCAAGATAAAGTTGGCGGCTCGGGATGCTGCGCAGTATAAAACCAAAAAGGCTTAGCGAGAATTCGCTAAGCCTTTTACGATATTATGGAGCTGGTGATAGGAGTCGAACCTACGACCTGCTGATTACAAATCAGCTGCTCTGCCAACTGAGCTACACCAGCTTTGTGAGGGGCGTAATTGTATATATTCATTAGTTAAAAGGCAATAAACGCTGCTCAATTAAGAACAAATAATTGTTTTTAATTCAATAGGTGCATGTTGTTGCAGAAAATTCGACCGTTCTTGCTCTGATAAAACATCTCCTGCCTGACTTGTTAATAGCAACCAAACCTGATCCTCCGCAACTCGACGTTTTTCCATGCGCGCATCAAAGCCCAATGACTGTGCTTTTAACAGGCGCCGATGAGCATTATTTTTTTGTTTAAAAACACCAAAGGAAATCGCTAATTTAGGCTCATGACGAATCAACAGACCAACATCATCAAGCCCTTTGAGCTTAATCTCTTCAACCAGCAATCTGCCAATAGCAACACTTCGCCGCGGCGGCAAATAGACCCAGTAACCTGCGTCTTTTTCTACACTACGGGACGTTGAGCGGATATCCACGTCAAGCGCATGAAAAAAATTTTCGAGTTCGGTTTTTTTTGCAGCATTGATCACAGGCCCAACTTCATAACATACTGGCCCTGCAGGTAACTCATGGTGCTCACTCAAATGTTGATCTGATTCAACCGGCTCGGTTATTATTGCTGTCTGTTCTGAATGACTATCGGCTGCCTCGTGTTTTGTGTTACTGGATTGATCTACTGCATGTGACTCAGATTTATGGCTTCCTATCTTTTCTTTCTTTCCTATGCTGTCAGGCACAACGGTGTGTACCGCAACCTCTTCATCAGCATGAGGCAAACCAATAACATCAGGTGTTGCAACTAAAACATCAAACTTAGTCAATGCTTGCTTGTCAGCTTCATCAATCTGCACTTGATCGTTTTCTGTAAAAAGAGGCATTAGAACTATCACCGCAACGAGAATTATCGCCAGTGCTGGTAATATTATCTTACTATTGAATAAGTTGCTTATACGCATGCCGTTAATCCGAAATAAGTTACTAGCCCTTTTAATACGAGCGCGGGTTCAACTGAACAAAATTGTGTCAGATTATCCTTGATGAACTGGGCGTCCCCACCACTCAACATGCAAATCACTTGCTCTCCTGTGTGCTGCTGTAATTGAACGCAGGCTTTTTCGATTAATGCCGCAACCGAATACTGGATTCCAGCTGACACAGCGTTATGTGTTGTCTGAGCAAAAAATGCTGGCGCAGCCGTCAATTCGTTTATTTCAATCGTCTCGGCATTTGCATTGATCGCCAACCGCATCGTCGTTAATCCTGGTAGAATCAATCCACCTAAATGCCGGCTCTCGCCATCAACTGCATCAATTACGATGGCGGTACCACAATGAATCACGCAATAAGGCTGAGCAATACGATCATTCACGGCAATCATCGCCAACCAGCGATCGACACCTAACTGCTCCGCATTGCTATTTAGATTGTCATATGCATTAACCAAGCCATTGAATTCCGGCAAGCTTTTGGCGAATTCAGGGACAATATTCCAGCGCGCCTTGCAGTCAGTAATGAACATATTCGCAACAACATCACCTGCGACATTTGAAACATACACCTGGCTGATGGCATTTAACGCAGAGAAACTCGTATCAAATGATTGCTGAACATTGACTTTATCTAAAGCATGCGCTTCAATTTGCTGTAACTCGCCTTGACGTAAAGTCGCATGTTTCACTCGACTATTGCCAATATCAACCAATAAGATAGCCATTATGTTTCACCTTGCGACAAACAAACACTCACTTCACCAGCATTGACAGCCAGTAGATTCTCTCCGACTAAAAGCAGCAACTCGCCTTTTTCATTAACTCCAGACGCCACGCCTTCCAGCACGTTGTTTATGCCGTGCACATGTACTTTTTGCCCATAAAGATAATCATAAATCGCCCATTTATGTTCAAAGCTTTGAAATGCATGATCTTCAAATTGCTGCAGATAAGGAATCAGCATATTCAGCAGTTGAGCAACCAGTTGACTGCGCGATGTCACCGTGGTGATGTTATTTAATGCAACCCAGGCTTGCTCAATGTCCTGTGCTTCCTCCTCATCCATGTATACATTTAATCCCACGCCTATAATCAGGTCAGCATAGTGTGGTGTAACATTTTTCGTTTCAATTAATATGCCGGCCAATTTATGATCGTCGAAATAAATATCATTTGGCCATTTGACGCGAACACCAGACACACCCATTTGCGAAACCGCATCAGCCAGCGCCAAACCAACAACTAAACTCACTAATCCAAGTTGCTGCATAGGGATATGACAACGATAGGCGAGAGATAGATAAATATTTTTTGCGAATGGAGAAACCCAGCGCTTACCTCGTCGCCCACGACCACCCGATTGATGCTCTGCTAGACAAAGTAAGGCTTTAGATGTCTGAAAATCTTCTTTTTTGGCATGATCATTGGTGGAAGACAGGGAAACAAAGTAATCTACTTGCGCTATTCTTTCACGCACATTTGGGAGTAGACAGTCCTGTACATGTTTAGGTCGAAATACATCCAGCGCCTTCAATAAATAAACTTTATCATCATCAGAATAACCGAGGAGCCGATCAATATTATTTAAATAGTCAATACGACTGATCAGTGCTTGCTCTGTAATACCCAATCTATCCACAGCATCAGAAATCAATATCTCTTCATTTTGCTCAAATAAATCGAGCAATTGAATAAATTTTTGATGATCCATTTTAAAGTGGAATATTATTTATCGATTAAAACAACCGAAAACATTTTGTCCTGGTCAACGGGAATACTGACTTTTATTTGTTTGGTTCGCATCGCTGGCGCAGTGATAGTCACAACATATAAACCGGTGCTGCCGTAAAGCAAGGTATAAGTGCCTGGTTTAATTTTTTTACTATGATCGGCGGTTGAGGTCACTGAGGCATCTTCTATCAATTGACCGTTCATATCCCGCACTTCAACGGTTAATTTGTAGCCTGTAATTTCATTAACGCCAATAATTGAACAAGCGCTGATAATGAAAATCCCGCAAATTAGAATAACGCTAAAAAAAAGTCGTGTCATGAAGTTAATGTCTATGAATGATGCACTTAGCTCGCACTTTACGCAATTCACTCAAACGTCGCAAGTTTATATTTTATCAGTAGCACTAAAAAACAACCCCTTTTCCCTACTGTTACAGTTTCTGTAAATGCCAATGGTGACTATACAAAAGGGTCAGAAACAGGAGGTGTATAGCCACTAGCTTAATTTTCAGACTCCAGCTTGACTGATAAAACATCCCATTCTGCGCCATGTAAAACCGAATTTGCCGTCGAACCCAGCAGTAGCCCCATACCATGTCTGCCATGAGTACCGATAACAATAAGATCGCTCTCTCGCTGCTTGGCAGCCTGGTGTATTTCGTGTTTTACGGAACCAACCGGCAACAAAATCTCACCCACTTTTATATCTAATTTGGTGAGTAATTCCAGAATATTTTGCTTTGAACGATCAACCAAACTTTCCTCAATTTGAAAATCAATACTTGATACAGCATCAAAACCCGTCTCAATAACAACAGGTTCAACAACATGAATAACGTCTAAACTGGCATTATTCTGTTGAGCTATACCGCTGGCTTTCCGTAGAACTTGTTCCGCCTCAATAGATAATTCGATAGCGACTAACAGTTTGTGATAAATGCTCATAACTCCTCCTGAATTCACTAAATTTTGACTAATCTAGACTGAACCTTTATTTAACTATAGCAAGTAATTCAATCAACAAAAAAACCACTATTGAATAAGGTTT
Source organism: uncultured Ectothiorhodospiraceae bacterium (assembly GCA_945787125.1). Lineage (GTDB taxonomy): Bacteria > Pseudomonadota > Gammaproteobacteria > S012-40 > S012-40 > CALZHW01. The sequence goes on along the minus strand of CALZHW010000096.1, from coordinate 1,455 downwards.
AATTTATTTTGGATACCGTTATACTTAATTGTTGAAAAATAAACAAACAAGCGAATAAATAAATGGTCAGCAAGCGAAAACAAACAAAATTTAAGCACAATTCAATCCCTAGCACAGGTATATTACTAACAAACTTAGGCACGCCCGATGCGCCAACAAAAGAAGCTGTCCGTAAATATTTGGGCGAATTTTTATGGGATAGACGAGTAGTAAAAATACCTCGTCCCATCTGGTGGTTAATTTTGAACGGCATTATCTTAACCACTCGCCCGGCTAAATCGGCTGAAGCTTACAAAACCGTCTGGACAGATGCTGGCTCGCCCTTGCTGGTGAATTCACAATTGCAACAATTAGCAATCCAAGAACGCCTGAATGAACTATGTACCGCTCCGGCAAATATCGCCCTCGGTATGCGTTATGGCAATCCATCAATAGAAAGTGCCATCAAACAATTAAAAGATGCAAATGTACAAAATCTTTTAATTCTACCGATGTACCCTCAACATAGCTCCGCAACAACAGCATCGAGCTTTGATGCTGTTGCCAACTCGATGAAAAAATCTGAGTGGGTGCCGAATATTCGCTTTGTCTCCAGCTATCACGATCATCCAGCCTATATTAATGCCCTGGTTAAACAAATCAGTAATTTCTGGAGCAAAAATGGCAAGCCTAAAAAATTACTTTTCTCATTTCACGGAATGCCAGCAAAAACCCTGGACGATGGCGATCCTTATCATTGTCATTGCCACAAAACCGCTCGCCTGGTAGCCGAAGCACTAGAATTGCAAACGGACGAATGGATCATCGCTTTCCAATCACGCTTTGGCAAAGCTGAATGGTTGAAACCTTATGCTAATAAAATATTAACCGAACTTGGCAAATCCGGCCTGGAAAGTATTGATGTGGTTTGCCCTGGCTTTTCTGCCGACTGCTTGGAGACATTAGAAGAAATGGCAGTAGAAAACAAAGAATATTTTCAATCAGCAGGCGGCGGCGACTATCGTTATATTCCGGCACTCAATGCTGAAGAAGTTCACATTCAGGCACTCGTCGAAATGATTAAACAGCAAACAACCGATTGGCCGCTTTGGGACGAAACATGGTCCCAGGAAACTGCCGAAATTGCGGCTAAACTAAGTGAACAATTAGCTATTGCCAAGGGTGCAACGAACTAAAACACCACGAAATCATGCATTATTCTAGGATTATATAGGTACACGGAAGACACTAGGCAGCTGTTGAGCATAATTTAACACTAATGCTAATTGGTCACCCTCCTTCTGAATTGCCACGCTGCAGCGTAGCAATGAGAGTTCTGCTATCACTCGACAAATTACAAAACCCGAGACGAAAAAAAACCCCCAGCACAGCGTGCTGGGGGTTTTTCAATTCAAAGCCTGGCAGTGACCTACTCTCACATGGGAAACCCCACACTACCATCGGCGCTAAGCGGTT
>CALZHW010000095.1 GCA_945787125.1 uncultured Ectothiorhodospiraceae bacterium | reverse complement strand
CAAGATGCTGATAGATCTAATGTATAATTATAAATAAATACAAGAGCTTTAGAAGATATGCAAAATCTATAAGTTATGCCAGCCTCATTGAGTCATAATTTCGAAAGTGAATATGGCGTGGTCTCTAGCATTACTGCTCTACGATGTTCATATATTAATGCGAGATGACCCCTCCATATAAAAGCCTAATGCTCATCTTAGTCTAGTCAAGGAGATTACCAGTGCATAAAATATTATTTCGGCTTAGCGTCATTTTCGCTGGTGTAATAATCGTTGCTTGCAGCTCTAACGAGGAAAGCATGAGTTTTTCAACGCAGGTTATGCCGATACTGAGTGAAAATTGTGCCTCTTGTCATAAGAGTGGCGGAGTAGGTCATGTGGCAAGTGGTTTTAGCGTGGAAGATTATGCAAGCATCATGAAAGGTACAAAGCTAGGACCGGTCATTCAACCTGGGGTCAGTTTTGCGAGTACATTGCATATATTAGTTGAGCATAAGGCTGATGCTTCCGTCAATATGCCAAGAGGCGGAACAAAACTATCTGAGGAAAATATTGAAATTATTGGGAAGTGGATTGATCAAGGTGCGAAGAATAATTAGCTGTAGATCTTACTGGCAGTCGCACTTAAGTGCTTTAGAAAATGCTTGAAAAATGCGATTTTGCTGATTCATTGATAGTGCTAGTCCAAGAAAAAAGCAAACGCTGATAGCCGCTAAAAAATTTTAACCTATTGGCAACGGTTTAATTAACCCGGATATTTCATGAATTATCTGGGTTAATTAAGCAAAGAAAGGAGCAGAGCAATGAAAAAATCATTATTTCTTACGGTTGGTGTAATTGGACTGTTGACATTTGCAAACATAGCGATGGCGGGTGGTGATATTGCTGCCGGAAAAGAAAAAGCTGCGAGCTGCGCAGGATGTCATGGCGCACATGGAGAAGGTATGCCGCCAAATCCTCCTATAGTTGGTTTGGATGACGCTTATTTTGTAAAACAATTAGAGGATTTCAAATCCGGCGCACGTGAAAGTAGCATGATGGGGATGTTTGCGAAACCCTTAAGTAGTCAGGATATGGCAAATCTAGCGGCTTACTATTCATCGCTAAAGTAATCTTGATGAATTAGAAAGAAGCTTGTATTAGAAGTAGGTATCATTATGAGGCCATGCAGGAGTCGCTGTTGCCACTGTGATACTTATTTATTAGTGAGTTGCCAGTTTCTATAAACCTGTTTTTATAAACTCACAATCGGAGTTCAACATTCAACAATTGAAAAAATACCACCTTCTAGCGCCCGTAGCGACATACCTTACCGAGAGACGCCGTGAATAAGTCCCTGTAGGCTTGGCGGCAGGCTCCATGCTGCCACGCTCTCGAAGGCATTGCCACTACGAACGCTGATTGTGGGGATTAATGATTGGGAATAGTTGAGCCCCGATTGTGAGTATTAAAATCAACCTTGTAAAATAATTTACCCTATCAATATTTTTTAGTAAGTTTGTCCCGGAGACAGAGTTTATGAGTCAGCACGCCCCTCACCGTTTATATCTTCATTTTCAGGAATTACCTTACAGCATTCGGACGCTTTTTACAGGCACCCTGTTAGTGCTGGGTTGTGGTTACATATTTGCGATGATCTATGTATTTGAGTCACATGCTGGACGTGACGGCAATGCATCACTGTCTGTGCAAGATTTAATTATTGCATACAGTGGTAGTAAAACGGATACGCAACTTGAAGCAGCCTTGAAAGGGCCAATGGCAAGTATGTTATCCGTGAAAGAAGCGAACACTATCAGTGGCTGGATTCATGCGGGAGTGAGTAAAGCCGAGTTTGAAAGTAACGTTGCAGCAATTATTGAGCAACGTTGTACTGCTTGTCATGATGGTACTAATCCACATCTTCCTAATTTGAACGGCTATGAGAATGTGATAAAAACAGCACAACTCGATAAAGGGGCGGATTTATTTTCTCTTGTACGTGTGTCACACATTCATTTATTTGGTATGACTTTTATATTTTTCATTATGAGTTTAATATTTAGCCACGCCTTTTTGAGGCCCGTGTGGCTAAAATGTCTTGTTGTAGCAACGCCTTTTGTGAGCATTATGCTAGACGTTTTTTCCTGGTATTTGACTAAAGTCTTTGAGCCTTTTGCATGGGTAGTCATGATTAGTGGTGGATTGATGGGTGCAGCTTTCGCCTATATGTGGATAGTTTCTATGTATCAGCTTTGGTTCTATAAGTTGCCCAAAGAGATAGCTGATCGGCTGCAAAGCGAGGCGCGGACTATTGGTTAGGGTTAATACAGTGCAATCAATCAATTTAAGAAATTTGTTTATAAATTATCCAGGGGAAGTTAATGAATAAGGTCTCGCATATTGTTAGCATTGTAATGACGATGCTGGCACTACCTATTAACGCCTCAGCGACTACGGATAAAATTGAGTCTTCACAGCTAATTAAAATTTTTGTTGCGCCCTCTGAAATTAAAGCAGGAAAAGCGATTGCTGAATCAAGTTGTATTCAATGTCATGGAGTGATGGGTGTTAGTGCGACGGAGAATGTGCCTCATTTAGCCGGTCAACATCTCGATTATTTGTTTACTCAGTTACAAGCGTATCGTGACGGATTACGCGTTGAAGCCAAGATGCTAAACGCGATTAGTGCGTTAAGTGATACTGCTTTGGCTCAAGTCGCTGGCTATTATTCAAGTTTAGATCCACCGTTAAAAGTCGCCGCCGAAACATCAGATTCGCTCACCGTTGATCCAATAGTAGCGGGAAAAAAAGCGGCGAGTGCTTGTGGGGCTTGTCATGGGCCAACAGGCAATGGTGCTTATCCTGGCATCCCTTTGCTTAGCGGAAAGCATCCGGACCATTTGATTGGAGTGACAAAAGCGTATAAGAATGGCAGCCGTAAAGATCCGATGATGCAGCTAGCGGTGAGTATGTTAAGTGATGAAGATATTGAAAACATCTCGCTTTTTTATGCAACTCAAAAACCACTGGCAAGTACGGCAACAGCAAAAGGTGATGTCACAAAGGGAGCCACTGTTGCCGCAGCTTCCTGCAATGGTTGCCATGGTGAAGCAGGCAATAGTGCTTCAGCTGAGACTCCAAGTCTGGCGGGCCAAGACCCTCAATATTTTTCTAAGGCGACTCTCGCCTATAAAACCGGTGAACGTAATCACCCAATAATGCAATCAATGGTATCGACATTAAGCGCAGAAGATATCGCTAACTTGTCGGCTTATTATGTCGCTCAATTACCCAAAGCACCTGACGTTCGTATACCATTAACAACCGAACAACAGGCAGAAAAATGTGATCGTTGTCATGGTATTAACGGTAATAGTATTAGTCCTTTAGTACCTTCAATAGCAGGACAACGTCGCGATTATATCGTTAAAGCTATCAATGATTACAAAACCAATGTGCGTGAAAGTAGCATGATGTTTGCTATGTCGGAGCAACTAACTGAAAAAGAAATCGAAAATCTCGCAAAATATTATTCAAGCAAGCAAGGTAAATCGGTCATTTTTATCAGATTGCCTCAATAGTAACAGAATGTTTTAAGAGTTATGTGAATTAACTATTGTTCGGATCAGCCCTCATGCTTTCCAGCCGGATTCCTAATGGTCCGCGCATTATGAAGACATTGGAAACCACGCCCTCGCGCGCAACACTGACCTGCACAGTTTCTCCGGGCTCACCGGTTGCGGTCATGTTAGTTAAGTCTGACCAGCTGAATACTCGCGCATTGTCGTAGCTAACGATAACATCACCGGATTGTATGCCCGCTTGCTCGGCAGGTGATTGAGCTAATACGCTAGAGACTTTTATGCGATTAAAACGACCGGATGTATACAGATACTCATCGTATTTACTGTCGCCAAGTTCACTGCGAATAACATTACTTTCTTGTTCAAATTTGCGGTTTTCTTGAAAGTACTTTTCGGTGCCGAACCAGCCTTCTCGAATCGCCGTATTGCGCATGTAGAGTTGATCCATTTCACGCTTTTCACTCAATTCTTCTATATTTTCTGCAATCTCGGGATCAACGCCAATGGCAGCTAATATACTGCTGGTTGTCTGTGCTTCCTCTATTAAGTCACTGCGTTGAAATTGTGTGCCTGCTGTTTGCTCTGATGTCGCCACCGCCGCTACAGGCTCCTCTGATGACGGGCTGGTGTTTGATTGAGCGGTTGATGCTTGTTGAGTATTAACCAGTGTGAGCTGTTGTTTGATATTGGCGAAATCTGTTTGCAAACTTTCACGTTGCATTTTCTCATTGTTTACCAGCTCTATCAGGTTTGTCACTTGCATCTTGAGAGCGGCGATTTCAGTATTTAATTCTGTTGATAAATTGTTATTGGCGCTTGTGGTGGCTTGTGTTGTTAAATCTTGTTGTTGAGTATTTGCTAAATTCACTCCGATAACTATTCCAACTAAGCCAACAATAATAACAAATGCAACTGTGAGTTTTGACATGTTCAATTCCTGCAAAATACGTTAAGCTATCTAAAAAGACAGTCAGGTGCCTGATTGAGATGGCTACCTAGCAGCCTCTAGGAGCCTGTCGTTAGGTAATATAGATAATAATGTTTTAGTAAAGTTCTGGTAGTTAATACTTATGATAAAAGTACTTTCCATAGTTTTTATAATGACGTTTAGTTTGGGGCTTCTATCGGGCTGTGGCGACGACGAATCTAAACGTGAAGCCATTGCAAATGTCAAAAAAGTGATGGCAATGCGTAAACAAGCCATTGAAACCAAGGATATAGAACTATATAAAAGCCTTTTTCTTACTGACTATGATGACGGTAAAAGCAAATATAGGCAACAAATGGAATACATGCAATCGGTTTTTGACCGTTTTGAGAAAGTTGAGTTTACCTATCAGAAAAGCATGGTCGACCTTACGATGAATACGGCTAGAATGGTGGGCAAAATATCATACAAGCCTTTCGGAGCCAAAATTGCCCATGATCAGGAAATCGCGATTTTTCGTCGCATTGATGGTAAATGGTATTTTAGTGGCGGAGTGAAAATAGGTTTATTTTGAGCCGTGGAGTAAAATTGTTGCTTCAGTATGCAAAGTGCGGATTAACGCGTTCCAAACACAACAATTGTTTTTCCTTTGGTTTGAATTAACTCCTGAGTTTCCATGTTTTTCATGACACGACCGACCATTTCACGACTGCATCCGACAATTTTGCCTATCTCAGTGCGACTGATTTTTATTTGCATACCTTCGGGGTGGGTCATTGCGTCTGGTTGTTTACACAGATCGAGCAGCGTACTGGCGACCCGACCGGCAGCATCCATGAAAGCCAGATGTCCAACTTTACGCGTGGTTTGTATGAGTCGTATGGCTACATGGGTGGCGATTTTATGTAAAATTGCAGCGTATTCGTTTTTTAGATCTGCGTTCGCCAGTTCACTTAAGCGCACGTAGCTGATATGAGCCAGTGTACAAGGGGTGCGAGTACGAACTGTAACCTGGCGGGTATTTTTTTGTTGGATAAACAGGCCAGTCTCACCAATAAATTCACCATCATTGAGGTAAGTCAGGATGATATCGCTGCCATCCTCATCTTCCATACTGATGGTTGCTGAACCTTCAATGATGTAATACAGTTTGTCGGCTGGGTCGCCGGGTCTGACGACAAGACGCTTGGTTGGAAGATGTTCTATCGTGCAATATTCCAGCAGGCTGTGAAGTACTGGATCCGCTTTTTTGAATATATCTAGTTGTTTTGCCACGCTGCTCACATTTCCTTTTTATATCGATACTTAGTCATGTAACATATCGACGATTAATCCGGTTTCTGAAGCAAATTTACTCTAGGAGCCTGTCCGAGAATGGAAAGCCTACTGCGGAAAACCCGTTTTGCACATATTTCCCGATCCTTTTCAGCGAATAGCTACGGCTATTAACTTCAAATGATCGAAAAATCTGTACTAAAACGGTTTTCCCTCGCTACGGCTTCCATGCTCGGACAGGCTCCAGGAGCCTGTCCGAGCATGGAAAGCCTACTGCGGAAAACCCGTTTTGACCATTTTTTCCGTTCATTTTCGTTGAATAGAATGATTATTCGCCTCAAATGATCGAAAAATCTGCTCGAACTAACTTTCCCTCGCTACGGCTCCCATGCTTGGACAGGCTCCAAGGTAATCATTTAATGCGCTAGTTGAGGTTTTTTTGGTCTCCCTGAGCTCTTGTTAAGTTGTTGATTCCATTATTTTTTTTAACCATGTGATGTTGTAGAGTGATAAATTACCCAATATTTAAAACACCTGTTGCTGATATTTTAATCAAGCAGCAGCCCCTGGATTTCCAAGTTAACGAACATATTCGATTTTCGCCAGAAGGTCAGGGCGATCACCTTTACCTCTATGTCAAAAAAATCAATACGAATACCGAGTGGGTGCAGCGACAATTAGCCCAGGCCGCTGGCATCTCGCAGAAAGAGGTTGGTTATGCGGGATTAAAAGACCGTCATGCAGTCACTCAGCAGTGGTTTAGTGTCTATGCACCGAATGAAAAAGTGGTTGATTTTTCCGCTTTGCCAGAGAATATATCGATCACGACAATGACACGTGGGCAGAAAAAATTAAAAACGGCCGCTGCGGCAGGCAATGAGTTTATTATCCGATTTGCGGTCGACAGTGCCGATGTGGACGAAATCGATTTACGTTTAGCCTTTATTAAGATCCATGGTATGCCCAATTATTTCGGTGAACAACGTTTTGGCCATGGACAAAAAAATCTTGAAAATTTGTTGGCGCTCGCCGCAGGTAAGCGATTCAAACCTTTTCAACGGGGAATTTTTATCTCCGCGGGTCGGTCATACCTATTTAATCAGATGTTAGCTCGACGCGTTCAGCAAGAAACGTGGAATCAATGGATACCAGGTGATGTGGCTTTGTTGAACAAAACGCGCAGTATATTTCCGCTGGATGAGATCACAGAAGAGAAGCAACAACGCTTACAGGCGTTTGATCTTCATCCTGCGTTGCCGTTATACGGCACTGGTTATGCCTCCGGTGATTGGCCGAGTGATAAATTACAGCGAGAAATAGAACAAACCGTCTGCAGTGAGAATATGGCGATCGTGGCCGCGTTAGAAAAATTAAAAGTAGAGAATATGCCACGGGCAAGTCGGGTTTTACCCGACAGTATGCAGTGGCAATATGCTGAGGGCAGCATGGAATTGAGTTTTTCATTACCTGCCGGTGCATATGCAACCACTTTACTGGAACAAGTTTTTTCTATTTCTACTAGCTCGGATATTTCATGAATTATTCGGGCTAAGTTTAACCTTGCACTTAGTGAAGGCTATTAGTAGGATTCACCCCCACTAAATAAAACGAATGACACTATGGCAAAAAGTTACCAAGCATCTGACATTGAAGTATTAACCGGCCTTGATCCGGTAAAAAAACGTCCAGGAATGTATACCGACACGACGCGGCCCAATCATCTAGGGCAGGAAGTTATTGATAATAGTGTCGATGAAGCCATGGCTGGCCATGCAACTGAAGTGCATGTCATATTGCACAAAGATAACTCGTTGGAAGTGAGAGACAACGGTCGCGGCATGCCAGTAGATATTCATCCGGAAGAAAAAATACCCGGCATTGAAGTAATTTTGACTCGCCTACATGCAGGCGGTAAATTTTCCAACAAGAACTATGAATTTTCTGGTGGCCTGCATGGGGTTGGCGTATCGGTTGTCAATGCATTGTCGAAAAGCCTGGAAGTGACGGTCAAGCGTGACGGCAAAGAACATTTTATGACATTTGCTGATGGTCTCAAGCAAACTGAGTTAAAAGAAATCGGCAAAGTGGGAAAGCAAAATACCGGGACCATGATTCGTTTTTGGCCCAACGAATCCTATTTTGACTCTGCCGTATTTTCTGTGACGCGGCTGAAACATGTTTTGCGCGCTAAAGCCGTTTTATGTGCGGGTTTGCGCATAAAATTCGATATTGAAAAAACCGCCGAGAAATTCGAGTGGTATTACGAAGATGGTTTACGCGCCTATTTGCGCGATGAGTTGGGTCCGGTCAGTACCTATCCAGAGTCACCTTATACCGAATCGGTGAGTGGCAATTCCGAGGCTGCCGACTGGGCCGTGGTTTGGTTACCAGAAGATGGTGAGTTAATTACTGAAAGTTATGTTAACTTGATTCCCACGGCGCAAGGTGGAACCCATGTTAATGGCTTGCGCACGGGGCTCACCGAAGCTATACGAGAATTTTGTGATTTCCGCAGCCTATTGCCGCGTGGGGTAAAGCTCGCACCAGAAGATGTTTGGGAGCGTTGTAGTTATATTCTGTCGGTAAAACTGGCTGATCCCCAGTTTTCCGGGCAAACTAAAGAGCGTTTGTCATCCCGCGAATGCGCTGCATTCGTATCAGGTGTTGTCAAAGATGCTTTCAGCTTATGGCTGGGAGAAAATGCCGATATCGGCGAGAAAATTGCCGAGCTAGCCATCAATAATGCGCAAAGTCGTTTAAAAGCAGCAAAAAAAGTCGTGCGCAAAAAAATCGCTTCCGGCCCTGCACTGCCTGGCAAACTTGCCGACTGTTCTTCGCAAGATCCCGACCGCACTGAACTGTTTTTGGTGGAAGGAGACTCAGCCGGTGGATCAGCAAAACAAGCGCGAGATCGTTCGTTTCAAGCGGTTATGCCATTGCGCGGAAAAATTTTGAATACCTGGGAAGTTGATCCACAGCAAGTCTTAGGTTCACAAGAAGTACATGACATTGCCATTGCAATAGGGGTTGACCCCGGATCAGCGGAGCTCAAAGGCATTCGTTATAATAAGGTTTGCATACTGGCTGACGCGGATTCCGATGGTGCGCATATTGCTACGTTGTTATGTGCCTTATTCGTGCGGCATTTTCGCCCCTTGGTAGAAGCAGGGCATGTCTACGTGGCAATGCCGCCGTTGTACCGCATCGACGTTGGCAAACAAGTATTTTATGCCCTGGATGACGCGGAAAAACAGGGTGTGCTTGACCGATTAGTCGCAGAAAAAACCCGTGGCAAACCTAACGTGCAGCGCTTTAAAGGACTGGGTGAAATGAACCCGTTGCAATTGCGCGAAACGACAATGAGTCCCGATACCCGACGGCTAGTGCAATTGTTGGTAGCAGAGGATGATGATACTGACGCCATGATGGATATGCTGCTCGCCAAAAAGCGCTCAGGGGATCGAAAAATCTGGTTGGAAGCCAACGGCGATTTGGCAGAAATAAATTAGGAACATGTTATGAGTGACCAGATTGAAATTACCGATGACGGGGTAGAGCGTTTACCCTTACGCGAATTTACCGAAAAGTCATACCTGAATTATTCCATGTATGTCATTCTCGATCGTGCTTTACCGCACCTAGGTGATGGCATGAAGCCGGTGCAGCGGCGTATTATTTACGCCATGTCTGAACTTGGACTGCGCAGTACGGCAAAATTTAAAAAATCCGCACGAACCATCGGTGACGTGCTCGGCAAGTTTCATCCGCATGGCGATAGCGCTTGTTATGAAGCCATGGTGCATATGGCGCAATCGTTTTCTTATCGTTATCCGCTGGTTGATGGACAGGGTAACTGGGGATCTTCTGATGATCCTAAATCATTTGCGGCCATGCGTTATACCGAAGCCCGTTTGGCAAAATTCGCCCAGCTTTTATTGGCTGAAGTGGATCAGGGAACCGTAGATTGGGCACCGAATTTTGATGGAACATTGGATGAGCCGGTAGTCTTGCCGGCACGTCTGCCGATTGTTTTGTTAAATGGCGCATCCGGTATTGCCGTCGGCATGGCAACGGATATTCCGCCGCATAATTTGACCGAAGTGGCTGACGCCTGTGTACATTTGCTTGAAAATCCAAAAGCAACTTTGAGTGATATTTGCCAGTTTATCAAGGGCCCTGATTATCCCACCGACGCTGAAATAATCAGTACTAGCGCAGAAATTTATCAAATGTATGAAAAGGGTAATGGCAGCGTGCGCATGCGCGCCACGTATGAAAAAGAAGACGGTGATATTATTTTAACCGCACTGCCTTATCAGACTTCAGGTAATAAAATATTAGAACAAATAGCGGCGCAAATGATCGCTAAGAAATTGCCGATGGTCGAGGATCTACGTGATGAATCAGATCACGAAAACCCCACCCGATTAGTTATTACCCCGCGTTCAAATCGCATTAACGTTGATGAGTTGATGGCGCATTTATTTGCGACCACTGATCTTGAGCGATCATTTCGGGTTAATTTGAATATGATCGGTATCGATGGTCGGCCCAAAGTGCGCGACTTGCGAACGATACTGGTGGACTGGCTGACCTTCCGCACGGAAACCGTGCGCAAACGTTTGCAGTATCGGCTGGATAAAGTGCTTAATCGCCTGCATATTTTGCAAGGTTTACTTATCGCCTTTTTGAATATCGACGAAGTGATTCACATCATTCGGACTGAGGATGCGCCAAAGCCCGTTTTAATGCAGCGCTTCAAGCTTTCTGATATACAGGCAGAAGCAATACTTGAATTGAAATTGCGCCACTTGGCCAAGCTTGAAGAGATGAAAATTCTCACCGAGCAAAAAGAATTGGAGCAAGAACGCGATTATCTTGAGAAAATTCTGAGCAGTGAGCAACGCTTAAAAACTCTGGTTAAAAAAGAAATACAGGCAGACGCAAAAGAATTTGGTGACGAACGCCGTTCGCCAATTGTTGCAAGACAAGCCGCGCAAGCGCTCAATCCTTCTGCACTGGTTCCGTCTGATCCGATAACGGTTATTGTGTCAGACAAAGGTTGGGTGCGAGCCGCTAAAGGACACGATATTGATCTAAGCGCATTGTCGTTTAAATCCGGGGATAGTTTTTTAACATCTGCAAAAGCCAAAACAAATCAAAACGTATTGTTTCTTGACTCCACCGGGCGAAGTTATGCCTTGCCAGGTCATAGCTTCCCATCGGCACGTAGCCATGGTGAGCCGTTAAGTGGACGCTTGAAACCCGCGGGTGGAGCTACATTTCGCGGAATTATGGTTGGCCAGCAAGACGAATTGTACTTTCTTGGCACCGATGCAGGTTATGGCTTGATTGCCAAATTCGGCGATATGTTTACCAAGAATAAAGCCGGTAAATCGGTGTTGTCAGTACCTAATGAGGCCAAAGTACTTTTGCCGCAGCGCGTGACCAACCCAAAAGAAGAGTTTCTCGCTATGGTAACTAATACCGGCTATCTCTTGATAATACCGATGACTGAAGTGCCTTTACTCGCCAAAGGTAAAGGTCTGAAATTGATAAATATCGCGTCGGCCAAAGCCGCTACGCATGAAGAATATATTCAATTTGCGGTCGTATTAGGGCTGGAATCCCGTTTAGTGATCAAGGCTGGAAGTCGCAAGAAGGTGCTGATGAATAAAGAACTGGATAGTTATCTCAACGAACGTGGACGCAAAGGACTGAAACTGCCGCGTGGTTATCAAAAAGTGGATGAGGTTATTGTAGAGACCAAGTAGGTGCCCCCTGTGTCAGAATAGCTGGATAACATACCACGCATCATCATATGCATACCCGATATCGGGTTCCCACGGTCCCTCGTGGGAACCCATACCAAATCTTGTGCATCGCTCAAAAAATCTACTCCCTTGTTCATTCTGAACAAATTAATTTCCCAAAAAAGGTTTTCCCAGCATGTTTATTGCTCTTTATCTGCAACTGTTGTAAGCAATGGGTTATCTGAGAAATGCAAAAAAAATCACTTTCATCTTCGCGACGTAATTTTCTTGGATTAAGTGGCGCTTTAATGGTGTCTGCTTCTCCCTTGGGTATGCTGTTTGGCTGTACGCAAAAAGAGCCACTGTTACGTGTCGCCTCACATGTTTGGCCAGGATATGAATTGATCTATCTTGCCCGTGAGCAGCAATATTTTTTAACTGATGCTATCAGATTAATTGAAGTACCATCCGCAACGGCTTGTTTACAATCGCTGGCGGCAGGCACGGTTGAGGGCGCGATGTTAACACTTGATGAAGTTTTAACGGCGCGCAGCGAAGGATTGGATCTTAAAGTTGTTTGTGTATTGGATGTTTCACTCGGCGCGGATGTTTTAATGACTCAAGCATCGATTACACAATTAAGCGACTTGAAAGGCAAGCGTATCGGGGTGGAGAAATCTGCAGTTGGTGCTGTGATGTTAGATGCCGCACTGCACAAGGCGCAGTTGACGATGGCAGATATTGAAACAGTTTACTTGACCTTTAATCGCCACGAAGAGGCATTTCTGAACAAGGAAGTAGACGCTTTGGTTACCTTTGAGCCGGTAAAAAGTCAATTGAATAAAGAAGGTGCTAACTTATTATTTGATAGCTCTGAGATACCCGGACGTATTATTGACGTTCTGGCTGTTTTACCCAGCGTAATTCAACAAAGTCCTAAGGCAATCAAGCAGCTTATTGCGAGTCACTTTAAAGCGCGGGACTATTTTGTGAAAAATCCGGCTGCGGCTTCGGTGATTCTGGCAAAGCGTCTGCAATTAACACCTGCAGAGGTTCCAGCAAGTTTTATTGGAGTGGAGTTGCCAGATTTAAAACAAAATCAGAAGATGTTGATGGGTGAAAACCCACCGCTAGTTGCATCTGCGCGGGATTTAGCAAACATTATGCATAAAGCCAATTTAATCCAGGAACCGGTATCAACAGATGGTTTATTCGATGCGTCACTACTATGAAGCTGATTCGAATACGCTCTCTAAGGTTCATCTTATCGATCGGGTTCATTGGAGTAACAATGATAGTCATCGGTGCTACGACGGGAAGTGGTTTGTATCAACGTTATGTCGGAATAGAAAAATTAGCAACCGAAGATATTAAGCAAAACGTCGCACAACTTTCTCGTTTTGCTGAGCGGCTATTGGTTCGCGATCCGCAATTGTTAGATGAAGAAGTTACCCAGACTCGTTCCAACTCACAAGTCTCCTATGTAGCCGTTGTTAACTCTGATGATAAAGTGCTGTTTGCTACCCGGTTTGAATGGCGTAACAAGCTTGCTGCTGAGGCTTTGCCGTTATATAACGCTGAACTCGTCAAGGCAATGAAACGTAAGCGTACAGCTGATATTCAGCACATAAAATCCACTAATGAATTGATTGCAATGATGAGCTTTATTGAGCCATCATCAGAAAAAGTCATACGCAGTCATAAAAGAGGTTTTGTTATTTTAGCCTATGATTTGACGGCCTCAGAAAATGAAATTGTCAACATTGTTTTGCTGGAACATGTCGCAGATATTATTTTTATACTAATTGCTGCATTTGTTATGCTGTGGTTGGCTAATATCTACATTAACAAGCCTCTTTCGGCCTTACAAATAGCGACCCAATCAATTACAGTAGGCGATTTTTCTAAGCCATTGCCGACTAATGGTTTAGAAGAAATTTCTACCGTGACCAATGCCTTTAACCAAATGTCAGTTCAATTAAATAATTACGTCAGAGAACTTGAGGCGCAAAACAAACACACTAATACGATTCTTGACAATGTGGTTGATGCGATTATTACTTGTGATACTCAGGGCGATATAAGATCTTTTAATCTCGCCGCAGAGAAAATTTTTGGCTACAGTTCAGATGCAATGATAGGCAGAAACTTAAATGTATTGATACCTGTTTCCTATGGTTCAAATCATGATAGTTATATCCAGAAATATCTCGATGGAGGTCAAGCAAAAGTCGTAGGAAAGATACGTGAAGTGGAAGGTTTGCGCCGTGGTGGCAACGTTTTTTCGATTGAACTTGCGGTTAATGAAATTGAAATAGAGGGCGTAAAGACTTTTATTGGTATTGTCCGAGACATTACCGAAAAGAAAAGACTTGATAAATTGAAAAATGAATTTATCTCAACCGTGAGTCATGAATTACGCACTCCTTTGACGGCATTGAATGGCGCTGTCAGTCTAGTCGCTTCGGGTAAATTGAGTAGTTTGCCTGGGCAAGAAGAACTATTACTCAACACTGCAATTCGCAATGGAGAGCGACTGTTGAATCTGATTAATGATTTGCTAGATATGGAAAAAATAGAAGCAGGTAAAGCAAGTTTTAATATGGATATTCACAACATCCAAACGATTGTCGATGATGCAATTACGGTTAATAACCCTTATGCGGATCAATACAACGTTCGTGTCATCAAGCAAGGTAATTTATCGGCAATAAATCTTGAGGTTGACTGTAAGAGACTGGAGCAGGTAGTGGCAAATTACCTATCAAACGCCTGTAAATTTTCTGGCGAAAACAGTGAGATTGAAGTGCGAATAGAAAAAGATAATACTAAACTTAGAGTGAGTGTTATTGATCAAGGAGAGGGGATCGCTGAGTCTTTTAAATCCCACGTTTTTCAAAAGTTTTCGCAATCTGATTCTTCAACAAACCGCAAAACAGGCGGCACTGGTTTGGGTTTATCCATCAGCAAAGGGTTGGTAGAAAACATGGGTGGCGTTGTTGGTTTTTATTCAGTCGAAGGTAAGGGAGCAACTTTTTATTTCGAGTTTCCTATCTACAAGTCTTAAAAATATTTCATAGGTTATAAATTCTCAATCGGAGTTTAATGTGCAAAAGTGCCACCTTCTAGCACCCGTGGTGGCAAAACCTTACCGAGAGACGCCGTGAATACATCCATGTAGGCTTGGCGGCAGCATCCCTGCTGCCAACACTCTCGACTCTCGATTCAAAATAAGGCCTCGCCACTACGAGTGCTGATTACGGGAGATAGTTTGAATTCCGATTGTGAATATTAATTATTAACTGTCCGTTTTTTTATCCACTAATGATTCTTCATGTTGCTGGCGGATTTCCTGGTCTTTGCCATTTAATTGAAACACAAAACTCAATACAACAGCGACCGCTTGATCTAAGTTTGAGGGGATT